>JAYTLP010000062.1:0-21896 GCA_043729375.1 Myxococcales bacterium | reverse complement strand
TTCTTTGCTGTCCCAGGGCTTCGTGATGTAGCGGTAGACCTGACCGAGGTTGATGGCCTCGATGAGCACCTCCTGGTCGGTGTACGCCGTGAGGATGATACCGACCGCGTCCGGCCGCACGCCCTGGGCCGCGCGCAGGAACTCGAGCCCCGTCATCTTCGGCATGCGCTGATCGCTGACGATGACCGCGACGTCGTGCTCCTTGAGCAGCTCCAGCGCCTCGGCGCCCGAGGACGCCGTGTAGATCTGAAAGACGCGCTTGAAGTTGAAGCGAAACGCGTCGAGGTTGTCGACCTCGTCGTCCACGACGAGGATCGGGTACCGCTGGAGGTCCGTCATCGAGTAGCCATTGCGACTCCACGGTACCAAAAAAGTCGCGTCAGAGGTGCGCGCGGGCCATGCGAAGATGTCTCGCGCGATGAGCCCGGCTGCGATCACGTTCGTCGTCACCGCGTGCGCCTACGCGCTCGGTCTGTGCCCATCGCTTTACTGGCTCGACTCGGGGGAGCTCGCGGGCGCGGGCTTCGAGCTCGGGCTCGCCCACGCGCCGGGCCAGCCACTCGCCACGCTCGTCGAGAAGCTGTTCATGCTGCTGCCGCTCGGCGACGTGTCGCTGCGTGCCGGGCTCTCGCAGCTCGTGTGCGGTGCGGGTGCGGCCGCGGTGGTCACGTGGCTCGGCGAGCGAGTCTCGCGCCGCTTCGTCGAGGGGAGGTCGGCTGCGCTCCTCGGCATCGCGGCAGGCCTCCTGTGGGCGTCGAGCTATGCGGCTGCATTCCAGGCCGTGCGGCCCGAGGTGTATGCCCTGTCCGCGCTGCTCACCCTCGGCACAATCGCGCTGTGCCTGCGCTACACCGAGTCCGGCGAGCTGCGCTGGCTCGCACGGGCCGGCCTGTGCTTCGGCCTCGGGCTGACGGACCACCACTACCTCGTGCTCGTCGGGGCTGCGCCGCCCGCGCTCGCGCTGCTCGTTCCAGAGGTGCGGCGTCCCGGCTTCGCACGCGCGCTGGGTGCCGCGGCGGGAACGACCGCGCTCGGCCTCTGCGTCTACGTGTATCTGCCGCTCCGCGCCGCGCACGATCCCGTCTTCGACTGGGGTCATCCGACGACATGGCACGACCTCTTCTGGGTCGTGAGCGCGCAGTCGTTCCAGAAGTCGGCAGCCGGCGGTACCAGAGGCGATGCAGCGCTGCTCGTCGGCGCACTGCTCGACCAGTTGACGCCCGCCGCCGTGGTCCTCGCGCTTGCGGGGGTGTACCTCGCGGTGCGTCGTGCCCCGCGCCTCGCGGTCGCGCTGCTGCTCGCGTTCCTCGGTCCCACGCTCGGTCGGCTCTTCGTCACCTTCGACGCGGGCAACCCGGATGCGTTCGCCTACCTCGGCACGGGAATCGCCGCGCTCGCGCTACTGTGCGTCCCGCCGCTCGCTGTGGGCGCGAAGCTCTGCGGCACGCGCGGCCCGTACGTCGCAGGCGCCGCGCTCGCGCTCGTCGGCGTTCATGCGGCGTCGGTCGCACCGTCGCTGTCGCTGGCACGCCACGACGAGACCCGCGCGATCCTCGCGCCGCTCCTCGAGCAGAGCCCTCCGCATGCGCTCCTCGTCACCTCCTACTTTCAGACGACGTTCGGGTTCGACTACCTGCGGATCGTCGAGGGCGCGCGCCCCGACGTCACGTACGTGCCACGTCACTTCCTCGCTCAGCCGGGCCGGCGCGACGCGCTCCTGCGCTCCGACCCGTCGCTCGCTCCGCTGCTCGGCGAGCGCGACGTCGTGCCGGCGGCGCTGCTGTCGCTCACCCGACCGCTCGTGCTGGAGTACGACCTCGATCTGCCCTACCCGCTCCTCGGACGTGCGGCGGTGGTGCCGACGCCGGCCGACTCCACGGACCTGCAGACGCGGCGCTACGCAGTGTGGCAGGCCGCGCTGCACCTCGATCAGCTGTGCCGCATGGGTGCGCCGCCGAGCGAGCTCGCTGCCGCGGTGGCGCAGCTCCGCCGTCGCAGCGCGGTGCTCGACGACCCGTTCGTCGAGAGCCTTGTGGCCCGCTGCGCGAGCGAGCGCGGACACTGAAACTTGCGCCGCTCGATCGGGACGCAGACCATGTAAGTAAATGTATGCTTCCCCCGAGAACGCGCTGCCGCCGTACCCCGAAGAGCCGTCGCTGCCGCTGTTCCGGCGCGAGGTGAAGGAGCGCCTAAGCCTGACGGCGCTCGACGTGCTGCTGCAACACGCGGAGATCTTCGTCGAGGGCGGTCAGAGCTCGGGGCGCTCCGCAGGCGGTGCGTTCTTCGGCTCGGCGATGCTCACCCTCGATCTACGTCACGAGCGCCTGCGCCCCCCGCACGACGAGGCCGCATGCCTCCGCCTCTGCGAGGCGCTCTCAGACGACGCTCACGCACGTCGAGCGCTCGTCCGGCGCGCGCTCGACGTCGGTCGCGCGCGGATCGATCTGCCCGACGACGTGCGCGCTGGCGCGCTGCGCTGCCGAGTCGAGGGCGAGAAGGTGCTCGTCGACCTCGAGCTCGAGTCCGGTCCGGACCAGGAGAAGCCATGAGCCAGGGTCTGTCCACGCGCGACGTCGCGTCCATCATCGGAGTGCCCGAGAGCCGCGTGCGCTACTGGGCGCAGATCGGCCTCGTGGGGCCCTCGTATCGCCCGCCCGATGGCGGTCGCGCGATGTACGCCTTCACCGACCTCGTTGCCGCGAAATCCGCGCGCGAGCTGACCGAGCGCGGCGTGCCGGCACGACGCGTACGCGAGGCCCTTCATGCCTTGCGCGCGCAGCTCCCCACACTCGACCGGCCCCTTTTGCACCTGCGCGTTCTCTCAGACGGTGAGCGCCTCGTGGTCGTCGGTGATCAGCCGTTCGAGCCGCTCACCGGCCAGCGCGTCATGGACTTCGCGCTCGACGAGCTCTCGCAGAAGGTCGCAGCGCTCGAGGATCGCGCGGTGCCTTGCGCCGTCACCTCGATCGAGCACACGCGCAAGGAAGGCTCGGGCCCCCACGCAGCGCCCACGACCGCGCTGGGCTGGTTCGAGGCGGCGCTGCACGAGACGACGGTGCACAACCACGCGGGCGCGATCGACGCCTACCGCCGTGCACTCGCGCTCGACGCCAGCCTCGGGCCGGCGCATGCGAACCTCGGTGCGCTGCTCGCCGCGGGCGGCAGCCGGACCGAGGCTGCCACCCACCTCGACCAGGCGCTCGCGCTCGATCCGCAGTCGATCCAGGCGCGCATGAGTCGCGCGCTGCTGCACGAGGAAGAAGGCGCCGTCGAGCGCGCGCTCTCGCTGTGGGCCGAGCTGTGCGCCGATCGCTCGTCCCCGATCCTGCGCGCAGCGATCAATCGCACGGCAGCGCTCAGCGACGAAAAGAGTTCACGTCGGGCCTGAGGGCATTTGCTGCCAGGCCGACACCGGCGACAGGCGCTCCATCCAGCGCTCCGCCGGGACCTGCTGGAGGCCGAACTGTTCGTAGAGCCGGTGTGCGTCCGCGGTCGCAAGGCGAAAGCGCCGCAGCGTCTGCAGGTCGGGGTGCTCGCCAGCGATGTCTGCTCGCGACGGGCCTTGCAAGCACGTCGCGCCGGATACCCGGGCGCCAGCGGGTCGTCACGAGAAAGGCGTGCACCACGTCGAGCTGATGACACGGGCGTGGTCGAACGAGATCTCCACGCGCTGGCTTCCCGGCGCTTTGACCGCTCCGGGAAGTCAGCGCATGCTCGGATGATGCCGATCTACGAATACCGTTGCGAGTGCGGCGCTCGCCTGGAGTCTCTGGAGAAGGTGGGCACGCCGCGGGAGCGCTGCGCCGAGCTGTGTGTGAGACAGACCGGCAAGGCACCGGCCCACGGCGGCGGTCTCGTCGAGCGAGTGATCTCGACGGGCATGATCCGCGGCGACGGACGCGAGGCCAAGGAGGCCACGTTCGACCCCTGCAAGCGCTCGAACCGCCCCGGCGGCGGCTGCGACGATCACGAGTGGTAGCTCCCGCCTCCGCGCCGCTCCTCGATGTGAAGGAGCTCGTGACTCGCTTCGTGACGCCGCACGGTGAGGTGACCGCGCTCGATCGCGTCTCGCTCTCGCTCGCCGCCGGCGCGGCGCTCGGCCTCGTCGGCGAGTCGGGCTCGGGCAAGTCCGTGACGGCGCTGTCCATCGCGCGCCTCCTGCCCGATCCGCCCGCGCGCGTGGTCGCGGGGCAGGTTTTCTTCGAGGGTCGTGATCTGCTCACCCTGACGGAGCGCGAGATGTGCGCGGTTCGCGGCGACCGCCTCACGATGATCTTCCAGGAGCCGATGACGTCGCTCAACCCGGTCGTGCGCGTCGGCGATCAGGTCGGCGAGCCGCTGGTGCTGCACCGGGGGCTCTCGCGCAAGGAGGCGCGCGGGCACGCCGTCGAGCTGTTCCGCAAGGTCGGCATCGCCGACCCGGAGCGTCGCGTGCTCGCGTACCCGCACGAGCTGTCCGGCGGCATGCGCCAGCGCGTGATGATCGCGATGGCGATCGCGTGCTCCCCGCGGCTCGTCATCGCCGACGAGCCGACCACCGCGCTCGACGTCACGATCCAGGCGCAGATCCTCTCGCTGCTCGGCACGCTGCGCAAGGAGACGGGCGCAGCGCTGCTGCTCATCACGCACGATCTCGGCGTCGTCGCAGAGACCTGTGACGAGGTCGTGGTGCTGTACGCGGGTCAGGTCGTCGAGCGCGCGCCCGTGAATGTCGCGTTCTCGGCGCCGCGGCACCCGTACACGCGCGGTCTCCTGCGCTCCATCCCGCCGTTCACCACCGACGACGAGCTCGCCACGCAGCCGCTCGAGGAGATCCCGGGCATGGTGCCGCGCCTCCACGAGCTGCCGACCCACTGTCGCTTCGCGGCGCGCTGCGATCGCGCGCGGGCTCGCTGCACCGCGGAGGCGCCGCAGCTCCAGCCCACCATCGGCGTGGTGCCATCCGACGATCCGCGCCGGCTCGTGCGCTGCTTCTATCCGGTGACGTGATGGCCTTCGTCGACGTCGAGGGACTCGTGAAGCGGTATCCGGGTCAGGGCGGGCTCTTCAAGCGGGCTCCTCCCGTGCAGGCGGTGAGCGGCGTCTCGTTCTCGATCGAGCGCGGCGAGAGCCTCGGGCTCGTCGGGGAGTCGGGTTGCGGCAAGTCCACGCTCGGTCGCGCGATCCTTCGGCTCGTCGAGCCCGACGAGGGTCGCGTCACCATCGACGGCACCGATGTGACGGCGCTGGCGCCGGGGCCGCTCCGCACCTTCCGGCGCAACGCGCAGATGATCTTCCAGGATCCATACGCGGCGCTCAACCCGCGCATGCGCGTGGGAGACATCGTCGCGGAGCCGCTCGTCGTGCACGACCTCGGCACGCCGAAGGAGCGGACCGTTCGCGTGCGGGCGCTGCTGGCGCAGGTGGGCCTGCCGGACGACGCGGCGCAGCGCAGGCCGCACGAGTTCTCGGGGGGCCAAAGGCAGCGCATCGGCATCGCGCGCGCGCTCGCCACCGATCCGAAGCTGCTGGTCGCCGACGAGCCGCTCTCCGCCCTCGACGTCTCGATCCAGGCGCAGATCGTGAACCTGCTCGTCGCAGAGAAAGCGGCCCGCGGTCTCTCGCTCCTGTTCATCTCGCACGACCTCAAGATGGTGCGGCACCTCTGCGATCGCGTCCTCATCATGTACCTCGGACGCGTCGTGGAGGCGGGTCGGCCGCGCGCGCTGTTCGCCACGCCGCAGCATCCGTACACGACCGCGCTCCTGTCGGCGGTGCCCGTTCCGGACCCGGCCCGTCGGCGCGTACGCCTCCCCGTCCTCGGCGAGCCACCCTCCCCGGCTTATCCGCCGTCGGGCTGCCACTTCCACCCACGATGTGCGCGCTTCATCGAACACGGTCGGCCCGCGATCTGCGTGGAGTCGGCGCCTCCGCTCGTCAGCACCCGGGCTGTCGCCGGCGGCAGCAGGGACGAGCACCTGTGCGCCTGCCATTTTGCGGGGGCCGCGTGATACGGTGAAGACCGCGTGCCGCCGTCGGTCCTCATCGTCGAAGACGACCCGCTGACGCAGCGAGCTCTGGAGAGGCTGATCGCTCCGCACGTCGTCTCGGGCGCGCTCGAGGTGCGCTACGCAGACAGCGCGAAGGCCGCGCACCGGGAGATGGCGGTCCGCGTCGCCCAGCTGCTCGTGTGCGATCTGCACCTGCCGGAGAAGGATGGCCTGCAGCTCGCGGTGGAGCTGCAGCAGATCGCGCCGGCAGCGTCGTTGCGGCTGTTCTTCCTCGGTGCGGGCCATGTCGACGAACAGCTGCGCGCGCGCGCGGTCGAGATGGCAGGCCAGGTGTTCTCGAAACCGCTCGAGCTGCCCGAGCTCGTGAAGGCCCTCGTCTCCGCAGTCGACGAAGGCGACTCTTCACTGGAGCTCGACGGCGAGCTCGACATCGAGCTCGAGCGCGGCTCACTCGAAGTGCTGAGCGTACCGCGCCTGCTGCTCGAGGTCTGGGAGCACCGACGCACCGGAGTGCTACAGCTCGTCCGCGGGCGCGTGCAGAAGGAGGTGACGCTGCGCCGCGGTGCAGCCGTCGCGGTGGGCTCCAACCTGCGCCCCGAGACGCTGGGGCATCTGCTCGTGCACCGGGGCCGCCTCACGGAGGCGCAGCACCAGCACGCGCTGGGGCTCGCGCAGAAGGAGGGCGTGCGGCTCGGACGCGTGCTCGTGCGGCTCGGCTACCTTCACGAGCAGGCGCTGCTCGACGAGCTCGCTGCGCAGATGCGGCACAAGCTTGCCACCACGCTGCGCTGGCCGGACGGCACCTTCTGCTTCACCCCTGGCGAGCCGGAGGGTGAGCGCCTCGAGCTGCCGTTCGAGACCCCACGGCTCGTCTTCTCGGGGCTGCGTCGCACGGCGCGGCTTGACGAGATCGTCCAACGCCTGCGTGCTGCGCCGGCGCGCTTCTCGCTCACCCTGGCCGCGGAGCGCTACCGCTCCACGCTGGCGAAGCTGTTCGGCAGCGACGGGCTCGCGCTGTTCGACGGACGGCCGCTCGTGGAGGAGCTGGTCGCGCACCCCGACGCGGCAAGCTTGCTCGTGCAGGCCGACGTGCTGCTACGGACGGGCTGCGCACAGCTCGACGCGCTCGGCCGGGAAACGGTCGCCACGCCGGCGCGCGATCCGCTCGCGCTGGTCGAGCTGGGACGCGAGCGCGCGTCGCAGCCAGCACCGCGCGCGAGCGACGAGGGCCTCTTCGCCGATGTCGACACGGCGGTGCGCGAGCTCGTCACTCACGACGACATGCCCACGATCGAGGATTCGGGCGTGTTTTCGATTCCTGGGAGCGGTCCGTCCGAGGTGCCGCGCATCCTCGACGCCGACACGGACGCGCTGCGCAAGGAGGTGCTCGCCGAGTATCTCGCGCTGCACGCGAAGAACCATTATCAGCTCCTCGGTGTGGCCCCCGACGCCGCGCCGCAGGACATCGCGCTCGCCCACGCGGCCATCGCGAAGCGCTTCCGCTTCGAGCGCTACGCCGGCGTCGATCTGGGCCGCGACTACGGGAGACTGAAGGAGATCGACGCGCGCATCCGACTGGCGTGGGACACGCTGGGCAACCCCGAGCGCCGCGCCACCTACGATCGGCTTCTCTCCGCGGCGGTGCCGATGGGCAAGCGCAACGAGGCGCGGCTCGACGCCGAGGTGCACTCGCAAAAGGGCCAGGCCAAGCTCGCGCGCGGGGAGCATGCCGCCGCGCGTGGCAAGCTGCAGCTCGCGGTCGACGCCGACGGCGAGCAGCCCGACTATCACGCGCTCCTCGGCTGGGCCACGTACCTCACCGCACTGGGGCCGGGGCGCGAATCGGCGAGCCCCGACCGTATCCGCGCGGCGGCGATCCTCGCGCGCCCACACCTCGAGACGGCGCTCGACATCGATCCGGATCACACCGACGCGCACGACTTCCTCGGCCGGATCGAGGCAGCAGAGGGCCAGGACGAGGACGCGGCGCATCACCTCGAGCACGTCCTCGACCACGCGCCGACTCGCGCGGAGGCGCTCACGCTCGTCGAGGCGGCTCTCGGCCGACGTGGCGAGTGGCGTCGCCTCGAGCAGCTCTACCGGCGCCTCATCCACCGGCTCGCCGATGACGCGACGGAGCGGCCGCTCATGGTGTGGTGGCGGCTCGCCGAGCTGTACCGCACGCGGCTCGGTGATCTCTCGGCGGCGCAGATCGCATACGAGACGGTGGCGCGGCTGTCCCCCGACGATCCACGACCGCGTCGTGCACTGGCAGCGCTGCTGCACGCCGATCCGGCGAGCTCCGTCGAGACGGCGAGCATCCTGCGCGAGGCATGGCGGCTCCAGCCGGAAGATCCCGCGCCGGGGCTCGCACTCTTTTCGACGCACCGTGATGCCGAGCGCTGGGACGCAGCGCTCGTGGCGGCGATGGCGCTCGCGTGCCGCGGCGAGAGCGACCGCTTTTCGTCGGACTACCTGCGCGCGCACCGCCCGCGCTTCCTCGTTCGGGCACAGGCGGCGCTGTCGTCGGCCGTCTTCGATTCGCTGCGCCACATCGACGACGATCTGGCGCTGGGCGGGCTCTTCGCCGACGTTTTCATCGTTAGCGCGCCCGAGATCTCGCTCGCAGCGCTCGAGGTCGGCCCCGCGCACCCGGAGGGCACGCTGCCCGAGGTCTTCGCCCGCGCGCTCGCCTACGTGTGCCATCACCTGACGGTACCGCGGCCTCCCGTCCACACACGCGTGGACTTCGGCGCGGAGATCCACGTCGGTGCCGCGCGGCCTGCGGTGCTCATCGTCGGCCCGCAGGCGCTCGAGTCGACCGACCTCGTGCTGCTCGTGTTCCGGCTCGGTCGTGCGCTCTCGTACCTCCGGCCCGGGCGCGCGCTCACCGGCGCCTTGCCCACGAGCGAGCTCAAGGACTATCTCGGTGCCGCGCTCACGCTCGTGCAACCGGGCCTGCGCTTCGCCGACGCCGACGGTCGCATCGCGGAGCTGCGAAAGACGCTGTCCAGCCGCTCCTCGCACCTCGCGAAGTCTTTACGACCCGGGGTCGAGGCGCTGCTCGGCGCGCGTCGAGAGCGCATCCACCTCGGGCGCTACGTCACCAGCCTCGCGCGCACCGCGGACCGCGTCGGCCTGCTCCTGTGCAACGACCTGCCGACGGCAGCGCGGGTCGTCTGCGACGAGTGCGCGCCCGGAGCCGAGGACGACCTCATCGACTTCGCGCTCGGGGACGCGTACCTCGCCGCCCGCGCGCAGCTCGGGCTCGCGATCGCAGTCTGATGCGCGGCCTGGCCCTGTTCGTGCTCTTCGCCGTCGGCTGCGGGCCCGGCAGCTACGGAGAGTTCCGCGATCAGCTCGTGGGATGCGAGCTGTCGCTGGGCACAGCGCTGTGGCTACGCGGGCCGCGCCGAGCGATTCGAGTGTCGTACCGACGACGTGCTCGCGCTCCTCCACGATGCCGCCGCCGATCGCGCTGCGCCGGACGCGCTCGATCTGCCGGCGGCGATCGCGGCGCATCGGCTCCGGTACGACCCGGTCGACGGGCAGAGCTGCCTCGATGCCGTCGCCAGCTCGCCGTGCGAGCCCGTGCTCGCGGCACGCAAGCAGGGGCGCATCTGCAACATCGTCGTGCGTCCGCGCGTGGCCACCGGCGAGCGACACCAGCGCGTCGGTCGGCCAGCGCTGCGATCCCACCGTCGCGTGGTGCAGCGGTGCATGCCAGCCGAAGCGCGCGAAGGGCAAGGCCTGCAGCGCGACCGCGGAGTGCGCGGTCGGCTATGCGAGTGTGGAGCACCGCTGCGCCGATCCGGTCACGCTCGACGACGGCGCGCCGTGTGGCGGCAGCGACCCGTGCAAGGCCGGTCACCACTGCAACCCGGTCACGCGCGTCTGCGAGAAGCAGCTCCGGCGAGGCCTTGCATGCGGCAGCGCGCTCGCGTGCGAGGACGGCCTCGCTTGCGTCGGGCTCTCCGCCAGCTCCAATGGCGTGTGCGCCGACTGGCAGGATGCCGGTGCCGCGTGTCTGTCGACGGGCACGAGTGGCTGCCCGGCCACGCAGACCTGCGACCGCCACGTGTGCGTCGCGCCGCCCGCCGTGTCGTATGCCGGCGAACGCTGCGTCACCACCCCGTGCTCCACGGGGCTCGGCTGCAACCCGCTCGAGGTCTGCAGCTGGCTCGGCCCGCGCGGCGGCGCGTGCGCTTCATCCAGCCTGTGTGAGCCCGACCTCGTGTGCACGCAGTACGGCCGGGATCTCGGCGTGAGCGTCGGCGTGTGCGCGTCCGCAGAGCGCATCGCGTGCCCCGCCGTCGACGTGCCCGACGCGGGCCAGTTGTAAGGCGCACCTCGTTGGCGTACGAACAGGCATGCGCCCCTCGCTCAACGTCCTCGGCGGTCCCCTCGCGATGTGCAGCGAGCGTCCAAAGACCGGTTATTTCCGCAACGGCTGCTGCGACACCGACGACACCGATCGTGGGGTGCACACCGTCTGTGTCGAGGTCACCGAGGACTTTCTCGCCTACAGCCGCGCGCGCGGCAACGACCTGTCGACGCCGGTGCCGCAGCATGGCTTTGCCGGCCTGCAGCCGGGCGACAAGTGGTGCCTCTGCGCCTCGCGGTGGAAGGAGGCCTTCGACGCGGGCAAGGCCCCGAAGGTCTTCATCGCGGCGACGCACCTCGACACGCTCGAGCTCGTGCCGCTCGAAGCCCTCAAGTCACACGCGGTGGATCTGAACTAGTCGTGTCGTTCACCGTCTTCGTCACCGGCGCCACCGCCGGCTTCGGCGCCGCGATTGTGAAGCGCTACATCGAGCGCGGGGATCGCGTGGTCGCCACCGGGCGCAGGCAGGAGCGGCTCGACGCGCTCGCCGCGGAGCTCGGTCCGCGCTGCCTGCCGCGCGTGCTCGACGTGTGCGATCGCGCGGCCGTGTTTGCGTGCGTCGAGGCGCTGCCCGCCGAGTTTGCCGCCGTCGACGTGCTCGTCAACAACGCGGGCCTCGGTCTCGGCCTCGACAAGGCGCACGAGGCCAACCTCGACGACTGGGACCGCATGATCGACACCAACATCAAGGGGCTCACGTACGTCACGCGCGCAATCTTGCCCGGCATGGTGACGCGCGGACGTGGCCACGTGGTGAACCTCGGCTCCATCGCGGGGCGCTACCCGTACCCCGGCGGCAACGTGTACGGCGCGACGAAGGCCTTCGTCGATCAGTTCAGCCTGAACCTGCGCGCGGACCTGCTCGGCACGCCGGTGCGCGTCACCAATCTCGAGCCCGGCCTGTGCGGCGGCACGGAGTTCTCGACGGTGCGTTTCGGCGGCGACGAGGCCCGCGCGGACAAGGTGTACGAGGGCACGGAGCCGCTCACCGCGGAGGACATCGCCGAGGCCGTGCTGTGGGTCACGACGCTGCCGCCGCACATGAACGTCAACGGCATGCAGCTCATGCCGGTGTGCCAGGCGTTCTCGCCGTTCGCGATCGACCGCAAGGCCTGAGCGCGTCCGCCACGACATCTTTGTCAGGATCGCGCCGCCCTCGCCGTCATGCTTCCAACGACTTGGCAGCTGGTCGCTCCCTTGCAGCAGGCGAAAAGCATGAAGCTTCGCGCGCTCCTCGTCCTGCCTGTGCTGTGGTCCGTCGCCTCCGGGTGCGGCGGCACGGCGCCCGAGTGCAAGTCCGTCTATTCGCAGATCGCCGAGTGCCTTTGCGGCAACAGCCGCAGAAGTCCCGACCCGTACTCGGGAAGCGACGGCTGCGCGTACATCGACTGCGAGACCACCTGCTTGCCCACGTTCGAGCTGACGGTCCCGTTGCCGTACACGTCGTCGGTGGCCATCGACCAGTCGCTGCGCTACCGCGTCATCCGTGCGAGCGGCCCCGTGGCGGGAGACGGGGCCCTCGTGCGCATCGACGAGCTGGCTTCGATGACGCAGGTCGCCGGCAGCGCCACGCAGGACGCCACCGACCCGGCCGCGTGGGTCTTCGTGCCTGCGCGCGCTCTCTCGCCAGGTACGGTGTACGAGAGCTTCGGCGACGGTCAGCAGCAGAGCCAGCCGAAGAGCCTGGGGCGGTGGTCGACCGAGCGTCGGCCCATGGTGGCGGGGCTCGGTTGTGCGTTCGAATTGGCCGAGCGAAAGATCCACCTCAACATCCGCTTCAGCGAGGCGGTTGATCCTGCGACTGTCCTTCCCGGCGTGACTGCGGTCATCAACGGTGCGCCGTACGCGCTGACGGTCCGCGCAGTGGACGCGATGCACTTCGTCGCCGAGATCACAGACGCCGGATCCCTGCCGGAGACCGGCGGAGCCAATCTGGAGGCTCGCTTTGCGCCTTCGATTGCAACCCTCGACGGTCGAACGCTCGAGCCCTCGGCCTTCGGGCTCGCCACGACGCAGCCGGACGGCTCCTGCAAGCTGCTCCTTGGTGGGCTTTCTTCCCAGCGTGGCGGGGGCTACTGCGTGGATGGCCTGAGCTGCGAAGCGTTCGAGCTGAGCTGACACATCGACGACGGGTCAGCGAGCGCGGTCGAGGATGCCGTCACCGCGCCGGGTGCTCGAGTCGTTCGAGCTCGATGACGTCGGCAAGGTCCTTCGGTCGAGCGGTGGCGCGCTTGTTGTCGAGCAAGGCGCGCCGGCCGATGAAGGGCAACGTGAGCGCCCCGACCCGCGCCGTCACGCGGGTCGAGAACACGTCGTCCGTGGCTACACCCGTGAGCTCGGTCAAGAGGTCGATCCGCCGCGGCGGCAGTCCGATCTGATACACGTTGCCCGAAGTCGCGAAGTCCACCTGCGTCACGCCGTGGTCAGCGAGCGGCGCGCCGAAGCGCAGGAGCGCAGCGACGACGCGGTGCGCATTCTCGTCGGTCGGGCGGACGAGGACGTCGATGTCACCGGTCGCTCGCGGCAGGCCGTGCCACGCGAGCGCATGTGCCCCGACGACCACGTACTCGACGTGCTCGTGCTCGAGACATTCGAAGAAGTCTCGAAAGTCCTCGTTGAGCTCAGCGACCGCCATGCCCTCGCCGGATCATGCGTGTCGGCGCTTCGGCCCGCGCGTACGTCGGCAGCTCGCGCCCGGCAGACGCCCACGCATCGAGCGTGAGCGCCCAGACCATCGCGACGCGTTTCCCGGGCGAGAGGTTGCGTACATCCGGCGTAGCCTCTTCCGCGAGCGCCACCCGGACGATCGGCCAGGAGGCGCGGGCGGCAGCACGGTCGCGTCGCTGGGCCTCGTCCGACACATGCCGAGCATAGCATGCTCCCCTGGGACGAGTCAGCGACGGGCCGGTTCAGATCGAGCGCGTGACCTCGTCGAACGTGCGGAAGCGCTCGGCGGGGGCGCCGCGCTCCGCGCAGTGGCGATCGAGGATGCCGCCCTCGACGGCGAAGAGCGTGTTGCAGCGTCCGACGGCGCAGCGGTCGGACGAGCCGTCGCCCACGAAGATCACGCGCTCGGCGAGCGTCTTTGCCTCGTCGCACACCTTGCCCTTGCAGACCGCGCAGCGGCTGCACGCGAGGGCCTCGTGCGGGAATGCCACCTCGACGCCGCCCTCGAAGAAGCGCGTGGTGTTGTAGTAGCGGCGGGCAAAGCGCGGGCTCTCATCGGCGAGCAGCGCCTCGACGTAAAAGTCGAAGCCGCCGGACGCGAGCCACACCTCGCCACCTGCGCGCTCCACGGCGTCGAGCAGGGCGTGCAGGCCGGGGCGTGGGTTGCCGACGTCACGGGCGTGCTGCACCGCCTCGTCGCGGGTGCAGCGGGCGAGCGCCCACATGCGGCGCTGCGCCTCGGGTAGCGTGAGCTCGTTGCGCACCCACTGCTCGTCGATCGCCTTCCAGCTCTCGTCGGCAAAGCGGGAGCAGATCTCGTCGCCGATGTCCTTCTCGGTGACGGTACCGTCGAAGTCGAGGATGAGGATGAGGGGCAGCTTCGTCATCGTGTCCTGTTCACCCGACCTTTGTCGTGTCTGCGCGAGTTTGCCGCAAGCTGGCAGGCTTTTGAAGGACACGTCTCCCGCGATCATGCGTCTTGCAAGAGTGCGCAGATAAAGCATATTTTCTCGTGACGGACCGAGGTCTTCATGGCGCGCGACGCAGCTTTCCGGCTCCAGCCGGGCAAGAGAGTTCTCTACCTCACGAAGGACTTCGCGCTGATCCGTCGGCAGCTCGAGGGCACGCTCACGCTGCGCATGCGCGACCTGTCGGTCGTCGACCTGCTCGACGACATCAACACCGATGCGATGACGCCTGCGTGGACGTGCTTCGACTGGCGGCCCTCCGACATCGCCGAGAACGCGTACGCCGGCCTCATGTGGAACGGAAGGAAGCTCTTTGCCGCCGGTGAGCTCAAGAACGGCGGCTTCGAGGTCATCGTCTCCGGCTATCGCAAGGGCGTCGGCTCGTCGCGTGAGACGGCCGTGCAGGCCGAGAAGTGGTCGGGGATCCGGCTCTCGGTCGCAGCGTCGTTCGCGCCCATCCACGCGCGCAACAACATCAACCAGGGTGTGCTCATGGCCGGGCACGCGGTGCTGCCGCGCCTCGAAGCGGGTGAGTCCATCCCCATCGCCGAGCTGTGCGGCGACGTCGACCCGCTCACGCGCAAGATGATCATGGCGGGTGGCCTTTTTCCGTTCGGCAAGGCGCTCCTGGCGGGCGCCATCACGCACGAGCGCCCCGCCACCGGCACGCGCGCGATGACCATGGCCGAGAAGATCCTCGCGAGCCGCATCGTCGGTGAGGAAGGCGCGTTCGTCAGGCCCGGCGACGACGTGCGCGTCACCGTGGACGGTGGCTACTCGCACGAGTTCACGACCGCACAGGTCCACGCGTTCCTCGAGGACGAGTTCGGCCCCGACTACACGCTGCCGAAGGCCGCGCAGTTTGCCGTCTTCGAGGACCACCTCATCTACGCGGACGGCGTGCCGAAGATGGCGCCCTTCGTCCCCAAGATAGACGTGCTGCGTCAGATGCAGCGCGCCTTCCAGCAGAAGACCGGCGTGCAGGACTTCTCGGCGAAGGACGGCAGGTCGCCCGGCATCTGCCACACCATCGCGCGCGAGAAGCTCATCCGCCCGGGCGACTTCATCCAGGCCACCGACAGCCACACCTGCATGGGCGGGGCCGTCGGTGCGCTCGCATACGGCGTCGGCGCCACCGAGTACGCGGCGCTCATCCACGACGGCTACACGTTCGTCGTCGTGCCGGAGTCGATCCGCTTCGAGCTGGTCGGCGAGCTCGAGCCGCAGGTCACCGCCAAGGACGTGATGCTCCACATCCTCGCGAACCACGCGCGGCAGCAGCTCACGCTCGACAGGGTCATGGAGTTCGGCGGCCCGGGCCTCGCGAGCATCAGCCCCGACGAGCGCGCGACCCTGTGCAACATGGCCACCGAGTGCGCGGCCAAAGGTGGCCTGTGCGAGGTCGACGACCAGACCATTGCCTGGATCGCGCAGCGTCGGCCGGGTGTGGATGTGCAAGGCCTCCGCGCCCGCGCCGTCGGCCCCGATGCGGGCGCCGAGTACGCGGGCGGCACTCACGTCATCGACCTGGCCAGCATCCGCCCGATGGTCGCCACGCCCGGTGACGCAAGCCGCGGCATCCCCAGCGACCCGACCAACGGCGCCTTCGTCAGCGACCTCGGCGACCGCAAGATCGACATCGCGTACGGCGGCTCCTGCACCGCCGGCAAGGAGGTCGACATGGACCTCTACGCCGAGGTCTGCCTCGACGCCGTCGCCGAAGGTCGCAAGGTCGCAGACGGGGTCGAGTTCTACATCCAGTTCGGCTCGGACGACGTGGAGGCCTACGCGAAGCAGCGCGGCTACGTGGCCGTGTTCGAGCAGGCGGGGGTGAAGCTCATCCCGCCCGGCTGCGGCGCGTGCATCGGCTGTGGCCCGGGCGTGTCGTCGCGCAGCGACCAGGTGTCGGTCTCCGCCATCAACCGCAACTACGAGGGCCGTTCGGGCCCCGGCCAGCTCTACCTCGCATCCCCATCGACCGTCGCGGCCTCTGCGTTCGCAGGCAAGATCGTCGCGTACAAGCCCGGCATGTTCCGTCTCAGAAAGGAACCCTGAGAGGGTTCCTTTACCTCCCGCGACGAACTCCGTCGGGCAAAGCCCGCCGGCTTTCACGCGATCAAGTCGCAAGCACCAAGGAGCATTAAACCCATGGCCCACAAGCTCTCCCGCGAAGTCTGGATCGTCGCCGCCAAGCGCACCGCGTTCGGTGCGTTCTCCGGCGCGCTGAAGGATCTCACCGCCACCGATCTCGCCGTCGAGGCCGCGAAGGCAGCGCTCATCGCCGGCAACGTCTCGCCCGAGCGCGTGAACACCGTCTTCTTCGGCAACGTGCAGCAGACGTCGCGCGATGCGATCTACCTCGCACGCCACGTCGGCCTGCGCTCGGGCGTGCCGATCCCCGTCCCCGCGCTCACGGTCAACCGGCTCTGCGGCTCGGGCTTCGAGGCCATCGTGCAGGGTGCACAGTCGATCCTCCTCGGCGAGTCCGAGGTCACGCTCGTCGGCGGTACGGAGTCGATGTCGCAGGCGCCGCACGTCATCTACGGCGCGCGCACCGGCCTGCCGTTCGGTCGCCCGGGCGCGCTGTCCGACTCGCTGTGGGACTCGCTCACCGACACGTTCACCGGCCTACCCATGGCCATGACCGCCGAGAACCTCGCCGAGCAGCACAAGATCTCCCGGCAAGACTGCGACGACTACGCGCTGCGCTCGCAGAAGGCGTGGGCCGCGGCGAACGAGGCCGGCCGCTTCAAGGAGGAGATCGCGCCCATCGAGCTGAAGAGCAAGAAGGGACCCGTGGCTTTCACCGTCGACGAGCACGCGCGTCCCACCACCACGCCCGAGATCCTCGCGAAGCTACCGACCGTCTTCAAGAAGGACGGCGTCGTCACCGCAGGCAACGCGTCGGGCATCTGCGACGGTGCCGCCGCGCTCGTGCTGTGCTCGAAGGAGGCCGGAGAGAAGAACGGCTGGGCGCCGCTCGCGAAGATCACCGGCTGGGCCGTCGCCGGCGTCGACCCGAAGATCATGGGCATCGGCCCCGTGCCCGCCATCCGTCAGGTCATGGACCGCACCAACACGAAGATTGCCGACTTCGATCTCGTCGAGGTCAACGAGGCCTTCGCACCGCAGTACCTCGCCGTCGAAAAAGAGCTCGGCCTTCTCCGCGACCGGACCAACGTCGACGGAGGCGCCATCGCGCTCGGCCACCCGCTCGGCGCCTCGGGCGCGCGCATCATGGCGCACCTCACGCACGAGCTGCGTCGGCGCGGGGGCAAGCGCGCGGTCGGCTCGGCGTGCATCGGTGGCGGTCAGGGCATCGCGGTGGTCATCGAGGCGTGACCACTTCCGGCGGGCCGCTGTCCGAGGCCGACATCATCTACGACTGGAACGAGGTGGAGCGCAAAGGGCGGCTGCTCAAGCGCCCCTTCGCCTTCTTCGACGAGACGCTGCGTGACGGCATCCAGTCGCCGTCGGTGCGCGACCCCGGCATCGACGACAAGCTCACGATCCTGCGCCTCCTCGAGCAGATCGGCATCGACGCGCTCGACATCGGGCTGCCTGGTGCGGGCAAGCGCGCCGTGGACGACTGCGTGCGCCTCGCGGAGACCATCCGCGACGAGAAGCTGAAGATCCGCCCCGCGGCGGCCGGCCGCACGCACGTGAACGACATCGCCGCGATCGTCGAGGTGAGCCAGCGCACCGGCATCTCCATCGAGGTGATGGCGTTCATCGGCTCGTCTCCGGTGCGTGCGTACGCCGAGAACTGGGACCTGCCGCGCATGCTCGAGCTCTCGGGCCAGGCCATCTCGCTCGCGGTGAAGAACGGATTGCCGGTCACGTACGTCACCGAGGACACCACGCGGTCCCGGCCCGAGGTGCTGTCCGCCCTGTTCGACAGTGCCATCGAGCACGGCGCCACCCGCCTGTGCCTGTGCGACACCGTGGGGCACGCCACGCCCGATGGCATCCGCACGCTCATCCGGTGGACGCAGCATTTCTTGGCCGAGCGCGGCGCCACCCACGTGGCGATCGACTGGCACGGCCACAACGACCGCGGCCTCGGCGTGACCAACGCTATCTACGCGCTCGAGTTCGGCGCCGACCGCGTGCACGGCACGATGCTCGGCGTCGGGGAACGGGTCGGCAACGCGGCGCTCGACCAGATCCTCGTCAACCTGAAGCTGCTCGGCGAGCTGGGCGACCGCGACCTCACGCACCTCATCGAGCTGTGCGAGAAGGTTTCCGAGGCGTGCGCGGTCCCCATCGCCTACAACTATCCGCTCGTCGGCTCCGACGCGTTCCGCACCGCCACCGGCGTGCATGCGGCCGCCATCATCAAGGCCGAAAAGAAGGGCGACGCCTTCCTCGCCGACCGCATCTACTCGGGGGTGCCCGCAGGCCTCTTCGGACGGGAGCAGGAGATCGAGGTCGGCCACATGAGCGGCGAGTCCAACGTCGTCTACTGGCTGAACAAGCGCGGCATCGTTCCTTCGCCTCCCCTCGTAACTGCAATCTTCGCGGCCGCAAAGGCCGGCGACCGCATCCTCAGCGAAGCCGAGATCCGCAGCATCGTCACGCAACACGAGGGCGCCAAGGCGCCGTAACGAACAGAAGGAGAAACAACATGGCCTCCTCCAGCAGCTCGGGCAAAAACGCTCTCGACTTCACCTCGGTGAAGGTGTTCTCGGCCACGATGGGTGCCGAGCGCGATCAGCTCGGCGAGAAGATCACGAGCTGGCTCACCGCCAACTCCGGCGTGCAGATCGTCGACAAGATCGTCACGCAGTCCAGCGACGAGGCGTTTCACTGTCTCGCTATCACGCTGTTCTTCAACCCGGCCGTCGCGAAGTAAGCACCGGAGTTTTTCGAGAGACGCAAAAACTCGCGACGCTCGATCCGCGCGCGTACGGTGCCTCGACCAGGAGGCATCATGACTCGTACCGCTCTCGTCTTTGCTGCGCTGTTCCCCGTCGCTGCCGGCTGCACCGGCGCAGGAACGCTGCCGGGCACCGACTCGTACTCCCTCTCGTACGTCGGATCCTGGCGCGCCACCGCCGACTCTGCGTCGTTCTCCGACTACGTCTTCGGCAAAGCGGGCACCCTCGCGACGCTGCGCGCGGTCGTGGGCGGCGTCACCGTGGATCCGATGCAGGGCGCAGGGCTCGTGCACAACGCCAGTACCGGGGTCTCGTGCGCGTTCGGCCCCGACTGGTACAGCGCGGACGCCACCACCGTGATCGTCGGCGGCGAGTGCACCGACGCCGTCGCCCGCGACATCACGCTCGACTTCGGCAATGCCACCTCGAAGCTGTCGCAGGTCACCGTCCGCGCCGTCGACGGCGAGGCCTCGTGGATGGAGCCCATCGGCTGGAGCTTTCGCCGCTGCGACCTCCACGCGTGCGACTGAGCATCCCGCGAACCGGCCACCGACGTGGCCGACCTCCCGCCGCCTGTGTCCTGTGTCCTGTGTCCTGTGTCCTGTCCTCTACCGGACGAGCCACGTCGGCTGCATCACCGACAAGAGCACGTACACGCCGACCGCGATGAGCAGCGTCACGAGCGATGCGATCTCGAGGCCGTAGCCGCCACGTCGCTGGCCGAAGAAGCGACCGCGCGAGCGCGTGCGGATCTGCGCCTTGAGCTCGTCCATGAACGCGTCGGGTGGGGCGACGGGCACGGCGACACGCATGGCCTCGAGCGTCGAGCGGAACGACGCGAGCTCGGTCGTGCACGGCGCGCAGCCGGCGAGGTGCTCGTCCACGACGGCGCGCTCGGCGGCCGTCAGCTCGCCATCGACGTAGGCGGAGAACAGCGCCTGGGCAGCCTCGTGGTCCATCGCGCGCACGTTACCCCTCACCGAGCCGCTTCTGCACGTGCTCCTTCAACGCGGTGCGGGCGCGGTGGAGCCGCGACTTCACGGTGCCCTCCGCGAGCCCGGTGATCTCGACGATCTCCTCGTACGAAAGCTCCTCCATGTCGCGCAGCACGATGATCTCGCGGTGATCTTCGTCGAGCTGGGCGATGGCGTCCTGCACCACGCGGTCGATCTGGCGGCCCGCCATGTGCGTCTCCGGCGTCTGCTCGCGGCCCTTGGCCTGCGCGTCGCCGCGGGTCATCGCATTCTCGGCGGCCTCGTCGAGCTCGCCCGTGGCCTTGTAGGCCCGACGGTGGAGGTACTTCATTCGGTTCTTCGTGTGGTTGGACGCGATGCGATACAGCCACGTCGAGAACCTGGAGTCCCCACGGAAGGTGTGGATGGACTTGAGCACCGTGATGAACACTTCCTGCGCCAGGTCGTCCGCCTCCTCGCGGTTGCCGACCATGCGCAGCACGAGGCCGAACACCTTGTCGCGGTAGAGCACGACGACCTCTTCGAAAGCCTTCTCGTCGCGCTGCCGCAGCCGCCGGATGAGCAGCGCCTCGCGTATCGCTTGCAGCGGCCCCGCGGCTTCGCTCATGGAGCCAGCACCCTATCCGAGCAGACAGCGCAACCGACTAAAAGTTCCGGAACAAAACGACAGGACACAGGGTACCGGGTACTCCGGTAGCTGGTGACACCCGCAACATGCATCGTTCTTTTCCCGGTCGCCGGTGGCGGTGCTCTCCTCGCCGGATAGCCTACGCGCGGGTTCTTCGTCTGCCGGTAGTGGTGGTACGCTGGCCTGCCGCATGGGCCTTCTCAAAGACCTGACCGCTGCCCTAGCCACGGGAGCTTCCACCGACGCTGCGCTGCTCCGCGATCTGATCTCGGCGACCGTCACCTCGGACGGTTCGGTCGACTCCGCGGAGCACCTCACCGTCGAGGCGCTCTACGAGACGCTCCCGCAGCTCCGCGCAGCCGACCCCTACACGCGGCCGCCATCCTCCTCTCGCAAAGGGCTGCTCGCCACGCTCGCCGCGGTCGCCGACGAGCGTCTGCGCAAGCAGCTCTTCGTGGTGGCGGTGGATCTCGCGCTTGCGTCCGAGGGTGCGTCCGAGCGCGAGGACGTGTTCATCGGTGAGCTCGTCTCGGCGCTCCGCCTCGACGAGGCGTTCGCGAAAAGCGTGATCGTCGTCGTGTCTCACAAGTACGGCCGGGCGCGCCCGTGAGCTCGCCGGCCGGCCTCGTCGACGAGGTCAAGTCCCGCGTCGATCGGCTCGAGCTCCCGTTCGGCAGCTCGGGCTTCGACCCCTACGGCATCTCGAAGAAGGAGCTCGTGCGCTTCTTCACGATGCTCGGCGCCATGTACCGGTACTACTTTCACGTCGAGCACCACGGCCTGTGCCACGTCCCGCAAAGCGGCCGCGCCATGCTCATCGGCAATCACTCCGGTGGCGTCGCGCTCGACGCGGGCATGACGATCGCCACCATGTTCTTCGAGCTCGAGCCGCCACGCCTGTGTCACTCGATGGTCGAGAAGTTCCTCTCGCGGTTGCCGTTCGCCGGCATGTGGGGCTCGCGCTGCGGCCAGATGGTCGGTCTGCCCGAGCACGCCGTGCGCCTCCTCGACGATGATCGGCTCGTGCTCGTGTTCCCCGAGGGCTCGCACGGCACGGAGAAGCTCTACACGGAGCGCCACAGCCTCGTCGACTTCGGCACCGGCTTCATGCGGCTCGCGCTCCGGACGGGGGCGCCGATCGTCCCGTTTGCCTTCCTCGGCGGTGGCGACGCGATCCCCACCATCTTCAACGCGTACAAGCTCGGCCGGCTTTTCGGCGCGCCCTACATCCCGTTCACGCCGTGGATCCTGCCGCTGCCGCTGCCGACGCGGCTCGATGTCATCGTCGACGAGCCAATGCGCTTCTCCGGCAACGGCTCCGAGGAAGACGACGTCATCGACGGCTACGTCGACCAGGTGAAGTCGAGGATCGCCTCGCTCATCGAGCAGGGTCGCAGGCTGCGCG
>JAYTLP010000061.1:0-2857 GCA_043729375.1 Myxococcales bacterium | reverse complement strand
GCTCGAGGCCATGCGATGCGACGAAGCTGGCCACGTCACCGCGCTCGACGGAGACCTCGCGATGCCAGTCGGCGGCAAGCTGGGCGAGGCGCGTCTTCGTGAGGCCGAGCACCGGGCGGCCGCTCTTCGGATCGAGCACCAGCTGCTTCTTGTCGAAGGTGTCGTAGTCGACCTCGGAGATGAGGTCGACCGCGCCCTCGAGCTTTTCTCGCCACGGTTCGGTGCCCGGACGGGTGGTGGCCTGGGTCTTCTCGAGACGCTTGAACTCGCTCAGCACGAACGCGTCGAGCTCGTCGTCCAGCGGGATGATGCCCGACAGGTTGCGCTGCTCTTGCCTGTGGCTCGCCTGCACCACGCCTGCGAAGAGCTTCGACATGGTGAGCTGGATCTGCTCGAGCGGGAGGCCTCCCATGCTGCGGTCGAGGTTGACGGGCCAGCCGTCGCCGAGGACCACGACGTCACGCTTGCCGAGGCGATACTTCACGTTCGGTAGCGCACCGTCCCCGAGGTCCGACAGCGGCTCGGCCCTGGCCGCCTTCCGCAGACCGTCCATGTCGAGCTCGACCTGCTTCGAGGAGGCCGAGGCGACGACGGCGCCGCTCTTCAGCTACCTCATGTCCGCCATCGTCAGCGATTGCATCCCCGTCGCGCCGATGACGACGTCGGCCTTGCCGAGCGCCTCGGCCTTGGTCACGACGACGAAGCCTTGCCGCTCGAGTGCCGCGGCGCGCGCGGGATCGGCCTCGACCACGAGCACCTCCTTCGCGATGCCCGCGAGCTCGGCAGCGATGGGCTCGCCGATGAAGCCCGCACCCAGCACGGCCACCGCCTTGCCGTCGAGTCGCTCGCCGATGCGCTCGAGGTTCAGGCGCAGCTTCCTCGCAGCGGCCTGCGCGATGAACTTGCCTTCGTACGCCTTGCTCTTCGAGCGGGCGACGGCGATGACCGGAACCTGCGTATCCTGTCGACGCGCCACCATGATGCCCTGGGTGGTCTGCTCGACGATGCGAAACGCGCTGCGCTCATCCGCGTACTTCGGCTCGGAGAGGATGTCGGCGACCGTGCCCCCGTCGTCGATGACCACGATGCGTCGGTCGTTGAGCTGCCGCCGCGCGAGGACCCGGTCGATGGCCGTGCCGACCTCGGCGCGATACGCCGCCGGGTCGAGCGCAGGGATGCGGACGTCGATGCCTTCTTCCTCGTAGGCGCGCCTGACGAGGTCGCTCGAGCCGTAGGGCGAACCGACCACGAACGTGTTCTCGGGAGGCAGGCCCTGCGCACGCAGCGCGCGCATGAGCGGGTAGTTGTCGGCGTAGAGGTGCGTCACCCACAGGAGGTTGGTGGCGTCGAGCGCGCGGTCGTTGCCGAAGCGCGCCTTCACGGCATCGAGCAGCGGGAAGCCGAGCGGGATTCCCGCCAGCTTCGCCTTCTCGATGATCGCCTGCGTGCCGTCACCCTCACCGAGGAGCCGTTCGGGCTTCCAGCCGCCGATGTAGCGGGCCTTCGGCGGCGGCTTGCCGAGCCCTCGCAGCACGAGCTTCTTTTCGTCGAAGAACGATGCCAGTGCCGGGAACTGCTCGGGCTCTCGCTGCCACGCCCCCACGTAATGATCCATGCGACGGATGGTCGGGCAGTCGCGATGCACCCGCTCGAGCACGAGCTTCGCACTCTCACCAGTGGGGGGCGGCCTCTGCGTACTCGGCGACGATCTCCGCCACCACCTTTGCGTTGCGGCGCTCGACGCCCTCGGTCCCCGTCGCGAGGTACCGCTTCTGCAGGCCGGACCACGTCGAGACCGGCGCGAGGCCGCGCGCCTGCAACACGACGTTCGACAGCGCGAGGAGCTCCTTCGTCGAGATCCCCGGCGGCGCGACATCGAGTGCGAGCTCGATGTCTTTACGGACGGTCACGCTCGAGCCCGGGTTCTCGACGGGCGAAGCGCGCTCCTCGGCGACCTCGGCTCTGCCGAGCGTCAGGTGCATCCGGTACAGGTACGCCTGGCTGAGCTTCGGGTGGCGCTCGCGCAGTCGGCCGAGGAGCACCCGCTGCGCCGCGTCGGGGTCCTGGCGGCGCAGGTCCTCGACCTCGCGCTCGAGCACTCGCCGCTTGAGCTCGGGGTCGCGCAGGCTCGGGAACTCGGCCGGAAACTTGATCTGAAGCTTCTTGTAGTTGTTCGTGGAGATCGTGCCGTAGGTGCCGACGAAGGTCGGGTCGGCGTTGACCGACTCGAGGACGTCGGCGAGGCCTATCGTGATGCCGGCCTTCTGCAGCGCGCGGGCGTGGTCGGCCACGGCCTTCGCCATCTGCGGGGTTCGCGCGCGGCCGGTGGTGACCCGACCGTTCTTCCAGACGGCCCGCCCGCCTGCCCGCCCGCCTGCCGGTCCGCCTGCGTGGGCTGTCGACGCGCACAGCAAGAAGGCCGAGAGGAGCCGGGTAATCGAGCGTACGTGAGAGTCCGCGGTACCATGGACCGCCCGGCGCTCCGCCGTGAGCTGGTACTACCGCGCGGCGTTCGTCTCGGCCGGCGTGTTCTTCGCGTGCTCGTTGTGCATGCGCGTCCACGTGATGCTGCCGTCCTTCACGTACCCACGCGCCACGACGAGGCCCTGCTTGTCGGAGCGCACGACGAAGCGCTGGATCATCTTGTTGTAGTCGTCGCGGGCGTGGGCCGTGACGCGCGTGATGAGGAGCTTTTGTGCGCCCATCTTGCGCACGTAGGTGGCGCCCTTCGACCCGCTGTTGAAGCCGGTGAGACCGACGAGGGTCTCCTTGGCCTTCTGTGCCGCCTGCACCGAGATGCCGGCCGACGGCTTGTCGTAGTTCAGCTTGCTCGTGAGCTTGAGCTTGCCGCTCCTGG
>JAYTLP010000060.1:0-11087 GCA_043729375.1 Myxococcales bacterium | reverse complement strand
ATCCGTGCAGAAGGTGGTTGGCGACCTCGAGGTGCAGACCCTGCTCAACGGGGAGTTCGACTCGCGCGCGGCCGTCGTCACCATTCGCGCCGGCGCCGGTGGCGTCGACGCGGCCGACTTCGCCGAGATGTTGCTGCGCATGTACCTGCGCTGGTGCGAGCGGCACGGCATGAAGGTCGAGATGCTCGACGAGCAGGCCGGTGAAGAGGCGGGCCTCAAGAGCGCGTCGTTCCTCGTCGAGGGGGACTGGGCGTACGGGTACCTGCGCGCGGAAAACGGTGTGCACCGGCTCGTGCGCATCTCGCCGTTCGACGCCAACGCGCGCCGGCAGACGGCGTTCGCGTCGGTGTTCGTGTACCCCGACCTCGACGACACCATCGAGATCGATCTCCGCAAGGAGGACATCGAGGTGCAGACGTATCGCTCGGGCGGCGCCGGCGGCCAGCACGTCAACAAGACGGACTCGGCGGTGCGCATGATCCATCATCCCTCCGGCATCGTGGTCACGTGCCAGAGCGAGCGCTCGCAGATCAAGAACCGCTCCTCGGCGATGAAGATGCTCAGAGCGCGGCTGTACGAGAAGCAGCAGGCCGAGCAGGTCGCGAAGATGGGCGAGGTCCACGGCAAGAAGAAGGCGATCGAGTGGGGCTCGCAGATCCGCTCGTACGTGCTCGCGCCCTATCGCCAGGTCAACGATCACCGAACCGAGATGAAGGTGAGCAACGTGGACGAGGTGCTCGACGGCGACATCGACGCGTTCATCAAGGGCTACCTGCTCATGGGCGAGGCCGATGTGAACACCGCTCCGAGCGAGCTCTAGCAACCTCGCAAACCGCGACAGCCACGCAGCGGCTTGTGGACAAGTCCGTTCTACCGTCGACGATGCCTGTGGATATCCTGTGCGTAGCCTGCGCGTCGACCCGCCGAAACCCGAGAGAACATGAGCACTGAACCGACCTCCGAAGAAGCCTCCGACCTCGAAGGCCAGATGCGCGCCAGGCGCGCGCACGTGGCCGAGCTGCGCAGCATGGGGGTCGAGCCCTACGCGAACGACTGGAAGGTCAGCCACGCCATCATCGCGCTGCCGACCGTCCCTGCCGATCTCGATCGCAAGGCGGCAGGGTGGGAGGCGTGTCTGCCTGCCGCAATCGCAACCGACGAGGGCAAGCTCACCGACGCGCACCCACGGTACTCGGTCGGTGGACGGCTCGTGCAGGTCAACGACATGGGCAAGGCGCGCTTTGCGTTCGTGCGCGGCGACCAGGGCGAGATGCTGCAGCTCTACCTCAAGACCTTCGGTGACAAGGACGTGGCTGCCGGGCTCGACGCAGCGCGCGTGCCCTTGCTCAACCAGGCGTTCGCCGCCGCGGCGCACGCCGGGCTCGGCGACATCGTCGGTGCCTCCGGCCAGCTCTTCGTGACGCGCGCGGGCAAGCGTGCGCTCCGCGTCGAGACGTTCAAGCTCCTGACAAAGGCGTTACGGCCGCTGCCGGGCAAGGTGCTGCAGGACGGCCCCGGCGTCACCGACGTGGGCATGCTGTACCGGCAGCGCTACCTCGACCTCGTCGTGCATCCGGAGAAGGCCGCCGTGTTCCGCAAGCGCGCGCGCATCATCTCGGGCGTCCGTCGCTTCTTCGACGAGCGCGGCTATGTCGAGTGCGAGACCCGCATGCTCTTGTCCACCAATGGAGGTGCGGCTGCCAAGCCCTTCAAGACGTTTCACAACGCGCTCGGCATCGAGCTCAACCTCCGCATCGCGACCGAGCTGGACTTGAAGCGCCTCGTCGTCGGAGGGCTCGAGCGCGTCTACGAGATCGGCCGTCTGTTCCGCAACGAGGGGATGGACAAGATCCACAACCCCGAGTTCACCACCATCGAGTTCTACCAGGCGTATGCCACGTACGAGACGATGATGGAGATGACGGAGCAGCTCTTCCACCAGCTCGTCACCGACGTGTGCGGCGGGACCGACATCACGTACCAGGGGCAACCCATCTCGCTGCGTGCGCCGTTCCGTCGCGTGACGATGCTCGACGCCGTGCTCGAGAAACGGCCCGACCTCGCCGACGCCGACCGCCACGGCAAGAAGCTCGTCGAGTACTTCGAGGCGCTCGTCGAGCCCACGCTCGTGCAGCCGACGTTCATCACCCAGTTCCCCGTCGAGGTCTCGCCGCTGTCGCGCAAGAACGAAGCAGACCCGCGCTTCACCGATCGCTTCGAGCTCTTCATCGCGGGCCGCGAGCACGCGAATGCGTTCTCGGAGCTCAACGACCCGGACGATCAGCGCGCGCGCTTCGAGGCCCAGGTCAGCAACAAGGCCAGCGGCGACGACGAGGCCATGGACTACGACGAGGACTTCTGCCGCGCGCTCGAGCTCGGCATGCCGCCGACCGCAGGGGAGGGCATCGGCATCGATCGCCTCGTCATGCTGCTCACCGACCAGGCCTCGATCCGCGACGTCCTCTTCTTTCCGCAGATGAAGCCGGAAGACGAGACGGCGTGAAGCTCTCCCTGATCCTCGCGCTGCGCTATCTCGGCGCGTCGGTGCGGCGCACGAAGCTGCTGTACCTGCTTCCTGCTGCCGTGGTGTTGCTGTTCGCGATCGTGTTCGCCGCAGATCACGTGATCCCGCGCATGCATGCCGAGAAGCTCCTCGCGTTCCACGCGCAGTACGCGAGGCTCATCGGCAACCTCGAGTGGATCATCGGCGCCGCAGCACTGCTCGTGCTCGTGTTCGTGGCGGCCATCCGCTACCTCACCATCTTCACGACGCTGTGCTTCTACGCGATGTTCCTCGGCACCATGGCCATGACGATCGTGATGTCGGTGATGTCGGGCTTCGAGGGCGATATCAAGCACAAGATCCTCGGTACGCACGCGCACGTGGTCGTCACACGTCCCGACGAGGCGTTCACCGACTGGACCGAGAAGCTGCCGCTGATCGCGAAGACGAAGGGCGTGCTCGCTGTGACCGGCGTGCTGTCGGGCGAGGCCATGATCGCGTCGTCGTCCAACCGCTCGAACGTGGTCGTGAAGGGCGTCGATCCTGTGAGCATCGGCAAGGTCACCGACCTCGACCGCGACATCGATGTGGGTGCGCTCGACTCGCTGACTCATCCCGAGAACATCCGCGAGCCCGAGCCCCTCGAAGGCGACGATGACGCCGATCTGCGGCTCGACGGAGACGACAAGCCGAAGCCCAAGCCGAAGAAGTCCGAGCCCTCGGCTGAGGAGCAGCAGCGCAAGAAGGAGCACGCGCCGCCCGGCATCATCGTGGGCCGCGAGCTCGCGCGCAGCTTGCGCGTCTACCTCGGTGACGACGTGAGCCTCATCTCACCGACGGGCGGCATCGGCCCGAGTGGCTCCGTGCCAAAGGCCCGGCCGTATCGCGTCGCCGGCATCTTCTATTCCGGCATGTTCGAGTACGACTCGAAGTTCGTGTACGTGACGCTGGGATCGGCGGAGAAGCTCTTCGATCAGCCCGACGAGGTCACCGATCTCGAGCTCAAGGTGCCCGACCCCGATCGCACCGAGGAAGTGGTCACCGCGCTGCAGGCGCAGCTCGGCCGCGGCTATGACGTCGACGACTGGCGCTCGCTCAACAAGGGGCTCTTCTCCGCGCTGGCGCTCGAGAAGGTGGTCATGTTCATCATCCTGTCGTTCATCATCCTCGTCGCCGGGTTCTCCATCGTCGCCAACGGCCAGATGATTGCAACGCGCAAGACCGCCGAGATAGCCATCCTCAAGTCCATGGGCGCGACTGATCTCACCGTTGCTGGCGCCTTCGTGTGGCTCGGCGCGGTGCTCGGCGTGCTCGGCGTCTTCGCGGGAGTGGCGGGCGGCGTGCTCGGCGCGGTCGCACTGCGGAAGTGGGGCTACGCGCTCGACCCGGACGTCTTTTATCTGACGCAGCTCCCCGTCCACGTCGACCCCGTCGAGATCGTCGTGGTCGCCATCTCCGGTTTCGTGCTCACCATTGCTGCCACCCTGTACCCCGCGTACATGGCGGCGCGCATGCAGCCCATCGAGGGCCTGCGCGAAGGCGGGCGGTAACCCTCGCGATCACACGGTTGACGCGGGCAACCCGCTCGAGTCGCGCGCAGTCCAACGCCCACCGCACGCCTCTCGTGAAAACACGAGTTCCCGGCGTTGACACCACCGATAGGGGCCGCTACGGTCCGTCACCTTTTCTGGCCCCACCCATGCCCGGCGCCCGCGTCGACATCCGCAACATCACAAAGACCTTCGAGCTCGGCGGCCGCGTCATCGAGGTCCTGCGTGGCGTGGACCTGACGCTCGAGCCCGGCGCAATGGTCGCCGTGGTCGGCTCGTCGGGCGCCGGCAAGTCGACGCTGCTGCACGTGCTCGGCGCGCTCGACCTGCCGTCGGCAGGCACGGTCGAGTACGACGGCGTGCCGCTGGCGAGTCTGAGCCGCGATGGCCTCGCGCGCTTCCGCAACCGGACCATCGGCTTCGTGTTCCAGTTCCACCACCTGTTGCCGGACTTCACGGCGCTCGAGAACTGCGCGATGCCTGGCCTCATCGCGCGGCTCGACTCGACGACGGCGCGCCAGCGAGCGGCGGCACTGCTCGATCGCGTCGGGCTCTCGAAGCGGCTCGATCATCGCCCCGGCGAGCTGTCGGGTGGCGAGCAGCAGCGCGTGGCGCTCGCCCGGGCACTCCTCCTCGAGCCGCGCATGCTGCTCGCCGACGAGCCCACCGGGAACCTCGACTCCCAGACGGGCGACGAGATCCACGAGCTCATGGTCGAGCTCAACCGCGAGCGCGGCATGACGATGCTCGTCGTCACTCACAACAAGCAGATGGCGTCGAGGCTCCCGCTCGAGCTCCACATGGCTGATGGTCGCCTCGTCGAGCGCGCGAGCCAGGCAGCAGCTTCGTGAAGCCGCGTCGCCTCTGGACGCTGCTGGTCCTCGTGCTCTTCGCGCAGCTCGCCTCGGCGCGCGCGTGGGCCGAGCGATTGCCCGGTCAGATGCCCGGCGTCGGCAAGGTCATCGGGCAGATCAAGTTTCGTGGCAACCGCAAGGCCGAGGACGATGCCATCCGCGCCAACCTGTTCAGCCAGGTGGGCGAGAAGATGACGATGGAACACGTCCGATCGGACATCCACGCCATCTGGAAGATGCCGTACTTCGACGACGTGCAGGTCGAGGAGGACGAGGACAAGAAGGGTCGCGTCGTCCTCACATTCGTCGTTCGCGAGAAGCCGTCGATCCGCAAGATCTACGTGGCCGGCGCGCGCGAGCTAGGCCTCGACAAGATCAACGAGGTTCTCGACCTCAAGAAAGACACCATCTACGACCCGACGAAGGTGAAGCGCAACGTCGAGAAGGTGCGCGACCTCTACGTCGAGAAGGGCTACTACCTCGCCGAGGTCACGTCCGACATCAAGCGCATCGACGACACCCACGTCGACGTCTACTTCGTCGTCGACGAGCACGCCAAGGTCGAGGTCCGCCGCATCACGTTCCTCGGCAACCGCGCGCTGCCCACCTCCGAGCTCAAGCGCGTGATGCAGACGCAGGAGGGCGGCTGGCTCTCGTTCCTGACGTCCGCGGGCACCTACAAGGAGGAAGCGTTCGACCGCGACCTTCTCATCGTCACCTCCTACTATTACGACAAGGGGTACATCAACGCGAAGCTCGGCAAGCCCGTCGTCGAGATCTCGAACGACAAGCGCTACCTCTACCTCACGCTCTCGGTCGACGAGGGCGAGCAGTTCCGGGTAGGCAAGATCGACTTCCGCGGAGACCTGCTCACCGACAAGAAGGACTACTACAAGCGGATGACCGTGCGCGAAGGCGACACGTTCAACCGCTCGAAGCTGGTGCAGGACATCACGCACCTCAACGACCTCTACAAGGACGCCGGCTACGCCAACGTCAACATCCAGCCGCTCACGGTCATCGACGCGAACACGCGAACGGTCGATGTCACCTTCGAGGCGCAAAAGGGCAACCTCGTCTACTTCAACCGCATCCAGATCCGCGGCAACACCAAGACGCGCGACAAGGTCATCCGCCGCGAGATGCGTGTCTTCGAGGGCGAGCTTTTCAACCAGACGCGGCTCGATCGCTCGAAGCGCCTCATCCAGCAGCTCGGCTTCTTCGAGCGCGTGGAGCTCTCGACGCACGCCGTCGAGAACGACCCCGATCGCATCGATGTCACGATCGAGGTCTCCGAGCGCGCCACTGGCACGTTCCAGATCGGCGCCGGCTTCTCGAGCGTCGAGAACTTCATCGGTCAGGCGCAGGTGGCGCAGAACAACCTGTTCGGGCGCGGCACCTCGCTGCAGCTCCAGGCGCAGATATCGAGCATCCGGCAGCTTTTCTCGCTGCGCTACGTCGATCCGTACTTCCTCGACACGAAGCTGACGTTCGCCTTCAACGTCTACAACTCGCTCCTGTACTACCCGTCGTTCAACCGCACCGCACGCGGCGGCGAGATCACCTTCGGCTACCTGCTCGGCGACTACACGCGCGTCTTCGGCACGTACAAGCTGGAAGACGTGCTGGTGAAGGAGAACGCCAACGGCATCACCGTCGGTGGCTTTGCGCCAACGTCGCAGGTCGCGCCCGGCACCATCTCCAACCTGTTCCGCTCCGGCGTCACCTCGTCGGTGCGCCTGTCGCTCAACTACGACACACGTGACGATCGCATGTTCCCGAAGCACGGCATGTTCCACTCGCTGTCCGTCGAGTTCGCCGATCCGGTCATCGCCTCGCAGTCCGTGTTCACGCGCGTCAGCGGCTTTCTGCGCTTTTACAAGCCCATCTGGGGCCCGTTCATTTTCCGGGTGAACGCCGAGGGCGGCCTCGTCATCTCGCGTTCACCGCAGGGCGTGCCGGTGTACGAGCGCTACTTCATCGGGGGCATCAACTCGATTCGCGGCTTCCGCCTCTACTCGCTGGGGCCGCGCGTGAACACGCTGTCGGGCGTGGACCCGTCCGCGTTCCTCACGCAGTTCAACATCGGCGGCAACCTCCAGCTCATCCTCAACACCGAGATCGAGTTCCCGATCATCGCTGCCGTGAACATCCGGGGCGTCGTCTTCTTCGACGCAGGCAACGCGTACAACCTCGAGGGCCGCTACTGCCCGGCGCGCTCGGCCGTGGCCAACATTCCGCAGGTGTTCAATCCGTGCAACTCGTATCCCACGTTCGCGAACCTGCGCTACTCGGTCGGTTTCGGCTTCCGCTGGCAGTCGCCCATCGGCCCGCTCCGCTTCGAGTGGGGCATCCCGCTCAACCGCCAGCACGGCGAGGACCACATCGTCTTCGAGTTCACGATAGGTAATTTCTTTTAGCTCACCGTCGGCTTGACACGCACTTTCACGACGTATAACGGATCGCTTCCCCCCAAGAGGACTCATTCCATGACGCGCACTTCGCTTCTCGCTGTCTCCGCTCTCCTCGCCACCGGTGCCGTCGCGGTGCCCCGCACCGCGCACGCGGACACCAAGATTGCCTTCGTCGACTTGCAGCGCGCACTGGAGGAGACCGACGACGGCAAGAAGGCCAAGGTCAAGCTCAAGAGCGAGTTCGATCGCAAGCAGAAGGAGCTCGACGACAAGCAGGAAGAGCTCAAGAAGATGAAGGAGTCGCTCGACAAGAAGGCGGCCCTCATGAAGCCGGAAGCGCTGCAGAAGGAGTCGAAGGACTTCCAGGATCGCTTCGTCGAGCTCCAGCAGACGTACCAGCGCCTGCAGCAGGACCTCGCGAAGAAGGAGCAGGACGCGACGCGCGGCATCTTCACCAAGCTCCAGGGGGTCGTTGCCACCATTGCGGATCGCGACCACTTCTCGGTCGTGCTGGAAAAGAACGCAGCGGTAGTCTACGGCCAGCCGTCGCTCGAGATCACGAACGAGGTCATCCGCATGTACAACGCAGGCTCGGGCTCCGACGCCACGCCGAAGAAGAAGTAGGCATGACCGCCGGAGCGCAGGTGGAGACCCACGCGCCGATCGACGTGTGCGCTCCGCTCGATATCCGGGCGATCGAGCGGCTGCTCCCGCACCGGTACCCGTTTCTGTTCGTCGACCGGGTCATCGAGCTCGACGACGAGCACATCGTGGCCATCAAGAACGTCAGCATCAACGAGCCGTTCTTCCAGGGGCACTTCCCCGGCCAGCCCATCATGCCGGGCGTGCTCCTCGTCGAGGCCATGGCCCAGGCCGGCGGTATCCTCGCGCTGCGCCACGTGCTGCGCGAAAAGCGCGATGCGGCCGGCAGCGCGATGTACTTCATGGGTATCGACAAGGCGAAGTTCAGGAAGCCTGTCGTACCCGGCGATCAGGTGAGGCTCGAGGTCACACCGCTTCGCAAGGGCGGCTCGATCTGGAAGCTCGCCGGCAAGGCCATCGTCGATGGTGCCGTCGTCGCCGAGGCCGAGTTCCTGGCCACCGTCGGCAAGAAGTAACTTGCGCCGCGCGGTGCTCGGCGCCGTCCTGCTCGCGAGCGCCTGCGGTGCGAAGCGGAAGCCGATCGGGCGCGGCGACGCCGGCCCGTCGGTTGTCATGAGCGACGGCAGGACCGACCTCGGCGCGCTGCCCGCGGTCGCCGAGGTGGAGCCCAACGATACGCAACCGCAGGCGCTCGGCACCGATCGGGTTCGCGGCTCGTTCCTTCTCGGCGCCAAGCCCGACCTCGATCTGTATCGGATCGAGGTTCCCGGATCCACCGCCGCACCCGATGGCGGCGCGGGCTTTGCTTCAGACATCATCGTGCGCGCGGGCGCCTGCAACCTCCTGCTCGAGGTGCTCGGCAACGACGGCAAGCCCACCCTGTCGCGCCCCGGCCCGGCGCAGCACGCAGCGCAGCTCACCCACCTCGCCGTCGACTCCGGCGTCACCCTGCGCGTTCGTGAGGCGGTGAAGAAGGGCCAGGCGGCGGTCGGCTGCGACTACACCATCGAGGCGACGACGCACCTCGCGGCGGCAGGGGAGGAGCGCGAGCCCAACGACGATTACGGCCACGCCAACTCGCTGACCGACGCGGTCGTAGGCACACTCGACCCGTTCGATCGCGACCTCTACACCTTGCCCGCGGCACCGGCGGGCTCGACGTTCGAGGTGGAGCTCGCCGCGATCCCGGATCTCGCGCCGGAGATCCGCCTGCGCCGTGGAGACGAAGTGCTGCTGAGCGCACGCACCGGCAAGGGCGGCGAGCTGCGCATGCGCAACCTCCCGAGCGGCCCCGGTCTCCTCCTGCAGGTCCGGGTTCTCGAGGGCGCGAGCGAGCTGCCGTACGCGCTCAAGCTGGGCGTGGAAGCGCCGCTCGACGCGAACACGGTCGAGCACGAACCCAACGACGATCGCGCACACGCGACGCATGTGGCGCTCGCCACGGCGTCGATGGACCTCGCCGGCTATCTGTGGCCCGGGGACCTGGACTTCTACTGCACGGATGTCGGCCTGGGCGCGCGCGTCGACGCGATGGCAGACGTCGACTTCGGCCTCGAGACGTTCGATGCGGCGGGCAAGAGTCTCGCAAAGGTGAACGCGGGCAAGCGGGGCAGCGCGGAGACCGTGCCGTTCGCCGCCGCCGCGCGCTGTGTGAAGGTTTCTGCGATTGGCCGGGCCACGGCATTCGACGCGCCATACCGACTTACGATCTCTTCTCAGCCGTAAGCGGGCTTGCCCGATTCGCGGACCATGACACGCGTGTCGTGTCGCCCCGCACGTCGTGAACGACTTCCCGCCGACGGGTCGTGAACGTCCGTTCACAGGTTGGCGGGTGGGGTGCCAATCCACACGACTTCCGTGATCGCGTGCACATGGCGCGCGGCTTGCTCGATGTTGGGGCTCAGGAGGCCACGATGAACGCCAACTCTGCAGCCGCTGTGACTCGCACCCCCGATGGTCGGACGACCTACAAGATCGAACAGCGTCCCGAGCAGCGGATCGAGCGCTATCGAAATCTCCTCTCCCAGACGTCGCTGTTCCGTGGCGTGGCGCCCGAGGCCCTCGACGACGTCGCGCGCCGTGTGCAGGTGAAGACCCGTCCGGCAGCGAGCACCATCGTCGCGCAGGACGAGACGGGCGACGCGATGTTCGTCCTCGTCTCGGGTCGCGCCAAGGTCGTGCTCTTTGGCGAGAACGGCCGCGAGCTCATGCTCCGCGCGCTCGAGCCGGGCGACGCGTTCGGTGAGATGGCGCTCATCGACGACCGCCCGCGGTCTGCCAACGTGGTGGCGGTCGACGACGTGACGATGCTCGTCCTCGAGCGCGACGCGCTGGCGCAGCACCTCGCCGCGCACCCGCGCACCGCGTTCAACCTCATGTCGGAGCTGTCAGCCCGGCTTCGCCAAGCCGACGAGACCATCGCCAACCTCGCGCTGTTCGACGTCGAGGCCCGCCTGGCCCGCACGCTCGAGCGCCTCGCGACGGAGGTCACGCACCCGCAGCGAAGCGACGAAGGCCTCGTCCTTGCTCGTCGTCCCACGCAGCAGGAGCTCGCCAACATGGTCGGCTCGTGCCGGGAGACCATCTCGCGCACCTTCACCTCGCTCGTCAAGCGCGGGCTGCTCGTCCCACGGGGTCGCGCGCTGCTCATCACGCCCGCGCTGCTCAGGCGCGCGGGCAGGCGGGGTCCAGCCGCCGCGTAGCGCAGCGGCGGCCCGCACGTCACAGACTTTTCTCCGATTGACTGTCGACTCCCTGTCGTCGACGCTCCGGTCATCCTTCCCGTCTACGACATCCGCACGGACATCCGGCCCACCGTCGCCGAGGTGGACCTCTCCGCGCTGCGCTCCAACGCGGACGTGATCCGCGCGCGCGTGGGCCCCGGCTGCGGGATCATGGCCGTCGTGAAGGCCGATGGCTACGGCCACGGCGCCGTGGTCGTAGCGCGGTCGCTCGAGCGCCGCGTGTGGGGCTTCGGCGTCTCGCTCGTGGAGGAGGGCGTCGAGATCCGGCGTGCAGGGGTCGACGCGCCGATCGTCGTGCTCGGCGCGTTCTACGGGCACGATCACCGCGACTTGATCGCGTATCGCCTCACGCCCGTCATCGGCGACGCGGCCGACCTCGCGCGCTTCCGTCGAGCTGCCGACGACCTCGGGGTCGAGCG
>JAYTLP010000059.1:0-8975 GCA_043729375.1 Myxococcales bacterium | reverse complement strand
CCGGCTGTGGCTGGTAGACCGGCTGCGGCGTGTACGTGGGCGCTGGCGGTGCTTGATAGGTCGGCTGCTGCTGGTAGACGACGGGCTGCGGAGCGCACGCGCTCATCGTCAGTGCCCCCGACAGCGCGAACCCTTTAAGTCGATCCATCTCGGTCTCCTCGGCGAAGCAGTGGAAACGGCATCATGGCACGCCGCTTGTGCCCGAGAGACGAAGACCGACGGGCGCTTGTTCATTCCTGGGCCGCAGCGCCGGCCGCCGGGCTCCGCGGGAGGCCGGCTTCGGCCGCGCCACCACGAACTCGACCGATCTCGCCTACTTGTCGCCGGCAAGCTCCGCCTCACGAGGTGCTGGTCTTCTTCCGAGGGCTGCACGACGCGCTGGCGCGCCGCAGCGTACCTGCCGCGCTCGCTCTCACGCCGACTGCGTTCGCCACGCAGCTGTAGTTGCATACGAGTTTCACTTGACGCTCGGCGCCCCGGCCGACTATGGCTGTTGGGTGATCGGGCGGATTCCGAGCGGGCTGACCACGGGTCGTCGCATCCTCGCTGGAGCGGTGGCGCTGGCCATGTTCACGGTCACCGTGGGCGGGCTCGCGCATCGCGCGGTGGTCGAGCACGTTGCCTGCGAGCACGGACAGCTCGTCGAGCTGTCGAGCGAGCGCCCACAGGCTCGCGAGCACTCCGTCGTGGGCACGTCGTCGGACCACGAGCACCACCACTGCGCGCTCGCGTCCTTCCGCTGCACGGGCAACGTGGAGCACACCGCACCGCGCGTCGGCTCCGCGCTCGTCGTCTCGACGCTGGCTCGTCTCTCGTCGTCCGCACCCGTGCGCCGCGCGACGCTGCGCGAGGCGCCGAAGACCTCTCCGCCCGTCTGAGCCGTCGTCCTCGCGGGATCCACGCCCGCGACCCGTCCGCTCGTGCCGTCTGGAGAACCATGTTGCCGTCTACTCGCGCTTTCCTGCGCCTCGTCTTCCCCGCGTGGATCGCCGCGACGTCGCTCGCGTATGCGCAGCCCGCTGCGCTCGTCGGCACGGGGCACCAGCTCGTGGCGCCGAAGCCCGTCGTCGCGCCGAAGGCCGTTTATCCTTTGGCCGCTCAGGCGAAGGGCGAGGAGGGGAGTGTCACGGTGCTCGCGGATCTGGATGCGACCGGTGCGGTTCGCGGCGTCTCCATCGCCGTGTCGAGCGGCATCGAGGTGCTCGACGACGCTGCGCTCGAGGCAGCGCGCAAGTGGCGCTTCTCGCCCGCGCTCGACGACGACAAGGCAATCGAGAGCCAGATCCGCATCCCGTTCCACTTCCATCATGTGGAGCTCCCGCCCGACCCGGGTCCCGCGGTCGAGCCCCTGGTCACGCCGCCGCCATCGGAGACGCCGCCACCGGTCCCGCCGCAGCCGACCGCGGTCGCCCCGATGGTGCCGCCCGATCTCCAGCCCACGAGCCCGTACGAGAGCAGCGTGCGCGGCAGCAAGGAGCCGCCGAGTCGCGGGACGTCGGACTACCACATCGACGTCGAGAATCTCTCGCTCGTGCCGCGCGCCAACGCAGCCGAGATCCTTAAGCTCGCGCCAGGCATCATGCTCACCAACGAGGGCGGGGACGCGCACGCGGAGCAGGTCTTCCTGCGCGGCTTCGACGCGCGAGAGGGCCAGGACATCGAGTTCTCCGTCGACGGCACGCCGATCAACGAGAGCGGCAACCTTCACGGCAACGGATACTCCGACACGCACTTCATCATCCCGGAGCTGGTCGAGTCGCTCCGGGTCGTCGAAGGACCCTTCGATCCACGACAGGGCAACTACGCCGTCGCAGGCTCTGCCGACTACCACCTCGGCTTGCGCGACAAGGGCCTCACCGCGAAGTTCACCGTCGGCAGCTACGGGACGTATCGCATGCTGCTCGCCTGGGCGCCGCAGCACGGCTCGCCGGGGACGTTCGCTGCCGTCGAGCTGTACCAGACTCGCGGTTTCGGCCAGAACCGCGACGGGCGGCGTGGCTCGGCGATGGCCCAGTGGGAGGGCAAGCTCGGCAGCTCGGAGATCCGCCTGTCCGCGCAGGCGTACATCGCGAGCTTCCACACAGCGGGCGTCATCCGGCAGGACGACTACCAGTCCGGGCGGGTCGGCTTCTACGACACGTACAACGCGCGCCAGGGCGAGGACTCGCAGCGCTACTCGGCGTCGGCAGAGATCACGAGCCGCACGGATCACATCACGTTCCGCAACCTGCTCTTCGGCATCGCGCGTCCGCTCCGCATCCGCGAGGACTTCACGGGTTACTCGCTCGACGTGCAGACGCCACTCCAGACTCCCCACGATCAGCGCGGCGATCTTCTCGACCTCAACGTGATGGAGGGCACCGTCGGCCTCCGCGGCTCGGCGCGCCTGCACGGCAAGATCTTCAAGCAGGAGCAGGAGCTCGAGCTCGGCTACTTCGCGCGCGGCGACTTCGTGTCCTCGAGCCAGCAGCGCGTCGAGGCGTCCACCGGGCACCCGTACCAGACGGACGCGGACCTCGACTCGCGGCTCGGCGACATCGGGCTGTACGCCGATGCCAACCTCCGCTTCACGCGCTGGCTCTCGCTGCGCGGCGGCGCACGCGGCGACCTCTTCACGTACGACGTGAACGACCACTGCGCCGTGCCGATCACGGGAGACGTGGGGCACCCGACCGCGCCGGTCGGCGACGCGAGCTGCCTCAGCATCCAGAACATGGGCGCGCACAGGGACCCGAACCAGCGCGCATCGACGGTCTCTGGTGCCCTCATGCCCCGCGGCTCACTGCTCCTCGGGCCGTGGAAGAGTTTTTCCGCGTCGGTGAGCGCCGGAAAGGGCGTGCGCTCGATCGATCCGCAGTACATCACGCAGGACGTGAAGACCCCGTTCGCGAGCGTCTCGGCGTACGAGGGTGGGCTCACCTACCAGCATCGCTTTCGGGACAGCATCGACCTGCAGGTGCGGGCCGTCGCCTTCTACACGCACGTGAACCACGACCTCATCTTCTCCCAGACCGTGGGGCGCAACGTGCTCGCCAACGGCACGACGCGCATCGGCTCGGCGAGCTCCGCGCGCTTCACCGGCGCGTTCTGGGACCTCGCAGCGAACCTCACGTACACGAAGGCGACCTTCGACGACACCGGGCTCCTCGTTCCCTACGTGCCGGATCTGGTGCTTCGGGCAGACGGTGCGCTGTTCGGCGATCTGCCGTGGTGGAAGGACAAGCTGCGTGGGCACGCGCTGCGGGCCTCGCTCAGCGCAGGCCTGAGCTACGTCGGGCCACGCGCGCTGCCCTACGGCGCGCGCTCCAACCTCATCGCGACGCTCGACGGCTCGGCGAGCGTGGGCTGGTGGTTCGTCGACCTCTCCGTCTCGGCGCAGAACCTCACGGACCGCCAGTATCGACTCGGCGAGTACAACTACGTCTCCGATTTTCACTCGACGCCGTACCCCGCGCTCGTGCCCGTCCGACACTTCTCGGCCGGGGCGCCGCGTACCGTCATGTTCACCATCGCGCTGAACTACGGAGGCAAATCGTGAAGCGCGCGCTGCTTTCGCTCCTCCTCGTCGGTGCCTGCAACGGCTCCACGGGCAGCGCGCTCGTCACGTTCACCGCGCTCGCGGGTGGACCGTCGGACATTGCGCCCGGGGTCTCGTTCATGTCGGGTTCGGGGTATACCCTCACGCTGTCGCGAGCCCGGCTGCACCTTGCCGCGGCCTATCTCAACCAGACGGTGCCGCTGTCGGGCTCACAGGAGTCGTCCTGCGCGCAGCCCGCCGACAACGTGTACGTCGGTGAAGCGTTCGGTCCGCTCGAGCTCGACCTGCTGTCCACGGCGCTGCAGTCCTTCGCGATGCCCGGGGCAGGCATCGAGGCGCGCGCGCAGACCGGTGAGGTCTGGCTCGCCGGTGGAGCCATCGATGCGCTCGAGGACGACACGGTCATTCTCGACGTGGCCGGCACCGCAGCGAAATCCGGGCTCGCGTGGCCGTTCACCGGCTCGGTGACGATCGGAAGCAACCGAGCCATCCCTGTCCAGAGCCCCGCGCTGCCAGGCTCGCATCCGATCTGCCAGCAGCGCATCGTCACGCCGATCCCGGTCGACGTCACGCCCAGGAGCGGCGGAACGCTGATGCTGCGCATCGACCCGCGGGGGATGTTCAATGCGGTCGATTTCTCGCGACTCACGCCCGCCACGGGCGCCGACGGGGTGTACGTCCTGCCCGACGAGCAGGGGGGCGCCGGAGGCCAGCTGTTCGATGGTCTGCGCTCGAACGCGGGCGTGTTCGATTTCGCGTTCGTGGACCGATGACCGCGCCCGACTCGGAGCAGGCTCCGGTAGACGCCCTTCGTGCGTGCGAAGAGCGTGACACACAGCGACGGTTGTCGCGGGGCGGGCAGCTCGTCTGCGACCGGAGGCATGGATGCGAAGCACCTCGAAGCGGCGCTCGGTAGCTCGAGCTCGCCACGAAGCTGTCGTGTGGCGTGACGCGACTGCAGGGGCGCTTCCTCGCGGACCAGCCCGTGAACGTCGGGTTCGCGTCGCTGCTCGCTCTGGCGGTGGAGACCACGGACAGCGCACACGGCCACATCGGCGCGCTCCAGCCCTGACGCGACGAGCTGCGCGTGCATGCAATGAACCACCCGTCGTGGACCGACGCCGAGCGCGCCATGTGCCGGGAGCTGCTCTCCAGGGAGACGCGCTTCGAGCGCGTGGCCGAGCCGTGGGCGCGCGTGCAGGTCGTCGGCGAGCCGCTCATCCGCAACGCGGCCACCGGCGCGCGGCACGAGGACGGCTTCGACGGCTTTCTCGCGCTCCCCATTCGCCGCGGTGAAAAGATGCTCGGCCTGGCGCCGTCTCGAGCCGCTCCTCGCCGCGGCCGGTGCGCTCCTCGACGCGACGACTCAGGGCGCCGCGCGACGCCGTATCGAGGCCGCGCTCCGGCGGAGCCGATGATCGTGGAGGCTGACGCAGCGCAGCTCCGCGAGGTCGTCATGAACCCGGTCATCAACGCGGGCCAGGTGCTCTTTGGTAGCCCCGGCGAAGTGCGCATCGAGACGTTGCGCGAGCAGACGGAGGTCGCAAGGCCCTGCAACCCTTCGTAGCTGCGCCCGGCCAGTTCGACATCGTGCTGCTGGGCGTGCTGATGCCTTACCTCTCCGGCGCGGACGTGCTGCGCGGGATAGGCCGCCTTTCGGCGACGCAGAAGGCCTCGATGATGAGCAAGTTCGCGGGTCGCGACGAGAACGCGGATTGCTTCCTGCGTAAGCCGTGCACCTGTGAGGAGCTCGAAGCGTTTCTCGCGTCACCTCGGCGACTCGAGCCGTCGAGGGTCAAACGCTAGAGCGACTTGCGCGGTGCCGGGAGGCCGAGGTCGGCGAAGAGGATCTGGAGGTCGATGGGCTTCTTCACGACGCGCGTCGCACCTGCCGCCAGCGCCTTGTTCTCGAGCGCGGTGGTCGGATGCGCGGATGCGAGGACGACGGTGATGTGGCGCGTCTCGGCGTTCGCCTTGATGCGACGGCACACTTCGATGGCGTCGAGCCCGTCCATGGACCCGTCGAGCACGATGAGGTGCGGGCGGAAGAGGCCGACCTGGACGAGGGCGTCGATCCCGCTGCTGGCCGGCAGAAGCTGGACGCGGTCCGCGTGCGGACGTAGCGCCTTCTCGAGGGTCTTGAGCGCCGTGGAGTCGCCGTCGACCACGATGACTCGACGACGAGACGCCGCCTGGAGGCGCGCGGGGACCGGCATCTGGTGACCATCGAGGAACTCCACGAGGTCCCGCGCGCGAATGCGGCGATGCCCGCCGGGTGTCCGGAAGGCTGCGATGCGCCCCTCCTTGACCCATTTGTTGACGGAGCTCGGATTGACCTGCAGCAGCGCACCGACCTCGTGCGACGTGAGCAACCGCTCGGCGTCGATTTCCTGCTCAAGAGACGTCTTGACGCGCTGACCCTTCATGCTCGCCCGCTCGATGTTCATGGTGATGCTTCCTTTTTTAAATCGCTGTTACAAACGTGTGCTACCACACTCACCTAACACCCGTTACGCTTTTCTTCGAGTGGTTGGATCTTTTGCACGCTCAGCAGCGCTGATCTCGGAAGTTCCGCTTTGTTATTTGTGAGCCAGCCAACCTGCAAAGCCCGTCGAAAGCGCAGGAACGTAGGTCACGAGCAGGACGCCGGCAGCGAGGATTCCCAAGAAGACCGCGGTATGCCGGTAGAGATACGGGAGCGGCTTGTTGAACCGCGATGCGGACAGGAACAGGTTGAGGCCCATCGGCGGAAACAGGAAGCCGACCTCGAGGTTGGCCAGGAAGATGATTCCGAGGTGCACCGGGTCGACCTGGTACGCGATGCCCAGCGGTACGACGAGTGGCGCGAGGACGATGATTGCAGCGTAGATCTCGAACACGCTGCCGAGCACGAGGAGGAGGCCGTTCAGCGTCAGCAAGAACGCCCACTGCGAGTGGATGTGCACGCGAACCCAGTCGACGAGCGTGTCGGGCACCTGCGCATCGACGAGGAAGTTGGTGAGCCCGAGGGCAACGCCGAGCAGGATCACGACCGCGCCGACGAGCGTTGCCGATTGAGCCACCACCGTCGGGAACTTCCTCGTGGGGTGGATCTCGCGGTAGACGAGGACCTCGACGACCACGGTGTAGAGCGCGCCGAGCGCCGCCGCCTCGACGATGGTTGCGAGGCCGCTCTCGAACACGCCGAGCACGACGATCGGCAGCCCGAGGTCGAGCTTGGCTGCCCACAGGGCTGAGGCCGCTTCCTTGCCATCGAAGGGCTGGCGCGGCGCCTTGACCTTGATCGCGACGCGAACCGCGTACGCACCGATGACGAGGAGGAGCAAGAGGCCGGGCAACAGGCCCGCGTTGAAGAGACGCTGCGCGTCCACGCCCGCGACGGCGCCGTAGAGGATCACCGGGAGGCTCGGAGGGAACAGCAGGCCGAGCGAGCCGGAGGCGGTGACGAGCCCGAGCGAGAACCCCTCGGGGTACTTGTCGCGGGTCAGCGCGGGCAAGAGGATGCCACCGAGCGCGAGGATCGTGACGCCGGAGCCACCGGTGAACGTCGTGAACAGCGCGCAGACGCTGATGACCATCAGCGCGACGCCGCCGGGGAGCCAGCCGAAGAGGCCCTTGAACGCACGGACGAGGCGCTGCGATGCACCACCGGATGCCAGGACGAAGCCAGCGAGGGTGAGGAGCGGAATGGCGGGCAGCGTCGGGTTCTGTACGACCTGCAACGTGGCCGTGGGCACTGCAGCCACCTGCGTGCCGTCGCCGTGGAAGAGAAGCATCGCGAGCCCGGACATCGCGACGAACACCGGCGCACCGAGCAGGAACGCGACGCCGATGACGATCGCGCCCGGCAACACCAGCTTTGCGGGCGGGACGATCGTGAACAGCCAGATCGACAGGACGCTGACGAGAAACACGCCGGTGCGAGCTGGCCAGCCGCCGGGGGAGCGGTAGCAGAAGCGCAGCGAGATGAGTGCGACGGCCACCGGGACGATCATCTCGCTCCACCACACCGGAAGCCCGCCGGCGAGCGTGTCGGAGCCGACGCGGTTGTCCTGTACGTATCGCCAGCTCGCGAAGGCGAAGACCGCCGTGGTGATGGTGGACACCGTGCTGGTGAAGAGGATCGCCGACATGCGGGTGCGCCCGGCCCGCAGGAAGTTCGTCGTCGAGAGGCCGAGGTGCCGTCCGCCCGCCGTGGCCATGAGCGCCCCGAGGAAGCCGACCCACAGCGTTGCGTGCTGGGTGTACGCGGACGAGTCCGGTACGTCCTTGCCGAATCGTCGCGCAACGATCTCGGCGACGGGCAGGACGATCATCACCGCGGAGATGAGGACGACGAGCCCCTTCTCGATGGACGTGATGGGCAGCTGGGGGCCGCCATCGCCGTGAGATGCGAGCGCATCCTCTGGTGGCAGCACGGCCGGGACGGGAAGAGTGGAATCGGACGGCGAGGACACGAGGCTCCGGTGAGGGAATGATGGCATCTGCAACTGGCACGGCGTAGGACGATCACGGCCGACTGGATCGGCTGGCAACAGCGTCTGTCAGGGACTCGTCAAGGCGCGCAATCTTAGCATGTCGACCTCGACCTTGATCGAGGGCGTCGTTCGTCTACGCTCGACGGCTCGATGACGACAGCGACCCGCGTAGCCTCCTTTTTTCTTCTGGCCGGGCTGGCCGCCTTGGTCTCGGGCTGCTCGCTCAAGACGATTGCGCTGCGCTCGGTTGCCGATGCGATGTCGGGCACCGGCACCGTGTACAGCCGGGACGACGACCCGGAGCTCGTCCGCGCGGCCATCCCGTTCGGCCTGAAGACAATGGAGGCGCTCGCAGACGCGCTGCCGAAGCACGTCGGCATCCGCGTCGCTCTCGCGCGCACCTGCACGACGCTATCGGTCGGCTTCTACAAGGACGAGGCCGAGCGAGCGGAGGAGCACGACGTGAAGGCGAGCCGCCCCATGCTGCTCCGCTCGAAGCACCTCTCGCTGCGCGCGCGCGACTACGCGCTTTCCGCCGTCGAGATCCGCGTCGCGGGTGGCAAGGAAGCGCTGCTCACTGGCGACGAGGCGGCGCAGAAGGCCGTCCTCGACAAGCTCGACAAGGCCGACGTCGAGCTCCTCTACTGGCTCGGCGCGAGCTGGGGCGCTGCCATCTCCACGGGCAAGGACGACGTCGAGCTCATCGGTCAGCTCTCGCGTGTCGGCCACGTCATGGAGCGCGCGCTCGCGCTCGACGAGAGCTGGGACTCGGGATCGCTTCACACGTTCTTCGTGCTCTTCGACATGGGGCGCGGCAGCGATCAGGGCGGCGGTCCGAAGAAGGCGACGGTGCACTACAGGCGTGCGCTCGAGCTCGACCACGGCGCGCGCCTCTCGCCGAAGGTCGCCTTCGCCGAAGCGGTGCTCGTGGAGGCGCAGGACAAAAAAGGGTTCAAGCA
>JAYTLP010000058.1:0-3714 GCA_043729375.1 Myxococcales bacterium | reverse complement strand
GCCCGAACGCGCCGCGCTCCGACCGCAGGTTGGCCGCAAAGAATGGCGCCGACACGTCGCTCACGTAGGGCACGCCGAGGAGATCGATGAGGCTGACCTGTCCGGCGGCGAGGTGCCCCACGACCAGGCGCGAGTACGGCGTACCGTCCTTGCGCGTACCCTCATCGACCAGGATGTTGAAGGGCTCCGACGGGATGTCGTTGTCGCCGCGCAGGCAGCCGAGCCGGTTGTTGCACGTGTACGTCTGGACGAGGTGGCTCGAGCTACAGCGCGGCGGGACGGTCGTTCGGTTCGACGCGGCATCGTAGCCGGTGCGCGTGGTCAGCGCGCCGGGGTCGTCGAAGCAGTCGACGACCCCGGGCGGGTACGGGTCGTACGTGGCTCCGGGCACGGGGACGAGCTTTCCGAGGTCGACATCGGCGTAGGTCACCGACGGATCGCCACGCACCGCGAGGTACAGCCGGCGCTTCGACGCCACGGAGGCGTCACGCTTCACGCGGATGGTCCCGGCGAAGTTGCCGACGCGCACCGTCGAGTTGCTGAGCGCGAACGGGCCCTCGATGCAGTCGACGATCTGCGGATCGATGGGATCCGAAACGCAACCTGCCGTCGGCGTGCCGTCCTTGGACCGCTCGAGCTTGATGTCACTTGCGGTCAACACCGCAAAGGGTGCGCACGCGGCATCGGCGACGAAGCCCGCGTCGTCGAGGTTGCGGAACGCATCGACCGCGCACTGGAAGCGCAGCAGGTCGATGGTCATCAGGGTCCCGCCCGCGTAGCGCAGATCGGCGTTGTTGTTCGAGACGTAGAGCAGTCGTCCGTCGGGATCGATGGCGACGCCGGCAGGATAGTAAAAGCGGTCGGGTTTCGGATCGGTGCTCTCGGCCTTGATGTGGACGTGGCAAGCCGGAAGGCCGACCGAGAGGAGGGCTGCGGCACACCAGAGCAGGGAGCGAACGCTCATGTCAGCGCGGGTACGACAGCGCAGCCTGCGCGGCTGCGAGGCGAGCGATCGGTACGCGGAAGGGAGAGCAGGACACATAGTCGAGGCCGAGCTTGTGACAGAACTCGATGCTCGAGGGTTCGCCGCCGTGCTCGCCGCAGATGCCGATTTTCAGCTTCGGCTTCTTGCTGCGGCCCTTGTCCACGGCGATCTGCATGAGCGCGCCGACGCCGTCGCGGTCGATGGCGACGAAGGGGTCCATGCCGTAGATGCCTCGACGCACGTAGTCGCCGAGGAAGCGCGCCGCGTCGTCCCGGGATACGCCGAGCGCGGTCTGGGTGAGGTCGTTGGTGCCGAACGAGAAGAAGTCGGCGCTCTGTGCGATGCGGTCTGCCGCGAGGCACGCGCGGGGCAGCTCGATCATCGTGCCGACCGTGTACGCAACCTTGACGCCGGAGGCAGCGAGCACCCTCTCGGCAGCGTCGACCACGAGCTTGCGCATGATCTCGAACTCGCGCTCGTGCCCGATGATCGGGATCATGATTTCGGGGTGGACGCTGATGCCCGCCTTCTGCATGGCGACGGCGGCCTCCAGGATGGCGCGGACCTGCGTCTCGTAGATCTCAGGGTTGGTGATGGCGAGGCGGCAGCCGCGGTGCCCGAGCATCGGGTTGGACTCGTGGAGTGCCTCGACGCGCGAGCGCACCTCGGCCGACGAGACCCCGAGCTCGCGCGCGACGACGTCGATCTGGGCGTCCTCCGTCGGGAGGAACTCGTGCAGCGGCGGATCGAGCAGCCGGATGGTGACGGGCAGCCCGTCCATCTCCCGGAAGATGCCCTCGAAGTCCGCGCGCTGCATCGGCAGGATCTTCTCCAGCGCGCGACGACGCTCCTCCGTCTTGTCGGCGAGGATCATCTGCCGCACGGCGAGGATCTTGTCCTCCGCGAAGAACATGTGCTCGGTACGGCAGAGCCCGATGCCCTCGGCGCCGTAGTTGCGCGCGGTCTTGGCATCGATGGGCGTGTCCGCGTTGGTGCGGACCTTGAGCTGGCGCGTTGCGTCGACCCAGCCCATGAGCGTCTTGTAATCGTCGTCCAGCGCGGGCGCGCTCATCGGCATCGCGCCGAGCATGACCTCGCCCTTGCCGCCGTCGAGCGAGATGATGTCGCCACGTCGCACGACGAGCGGCGCGCCATCGACGTTCACCGTGATGGTGCCCTTGCCGTAGTCGATCTGGAGCTGGCCGGAACCCGCGACACAGCACTTGCCCATGCCGCGTGCGACGACGGCCGCGTGCGACGTCATGCCGCCGCGGGCCGTGAGAATGCCCTGCGCTGCCGTCATGCCGTGGATGTCCTCGGGCGAGGTCTCGACGCGCACGAGGACCACCTTCTCGCCCTTCTGCGCCATCTCGACGGCGTCATCCGCATTGAAGACGACCTTGCCGACCGCTGCACCCGGCGACGCGGGCAGACCGCGCGCGATGACCTTGCGCGGCGCCTTCGGGTCGATCATCGGGTGCAGGAGCTCGTCGAGCTTCTTCGCGTCCATGCGGAGGATTGCCTGCTTCTGCGTGAGAAGTCCCTCCTTCACCATCTCGACGGCGATGCGCACCATTGCCTTCGCCGTCCGCTTGCCGTTGCGCGTCTGCAGGAGCCAGAGCTTGCCGCGCTGGATCGTGAACTCGATGTCCTGCATGTCGGCAAAGTGATTCTCGAGCTTCTGGTACACAGCCACCAGATCGGCGTACGCCGCCGGCTGCAGCTCTTCGAGCGACAGGCCCGGGTCGTTGCCGTCGTCCTTCGACTTCTTGCGCGCGGCGATGGAGATCGGCTGCGGCGTGCGGATGCCTGCGACGACATCCTCGCCCTGAGCATTGGTCAGAAACTCGCCGAAGAAGCGATGCTCGCCCGTCGACGGATCGCGCGTGAAGGCGACGCCCGTGGCGCAGTCGTCGCCGAGATTGCCGAACACCATGGCCTGCACGGTGACCGCGGTGCCCCACGCACCGGGAATGCTGTACATACCGCGGTATGTGACGGCGCGCGGGTTGTTCCACGAGCCGAACACGGCACCGACGGCACCCCAGAGCTGCTCGTAGGCGTCTTCGGGGAAGTCGCGACCCTTGCGCGTCTTCACCTCGGCCTTGAAGAGCTTCACGAGGTCCTTCAGGTCCTCGGCGGACAGCTCGGTGTCGAGGCGGACGCCACGCGCCTCCTTCTTGTGCTCGAGGATCGCCTCGAACGGGTCGATCTCGTCCTTGCCCTCGGGCTTGAGGCCGAGCACGACGTCGCCGTACATCTGCACGAAGCGGCGATACGAGTCGTATGCGAAGCGCGGCGAGCCGGTCTGCCTCGCGAGCGCCTCCGCGGCTGCGTCGTTCATGCCGAGGTTGAGGACGGTGTCCATCATGCCGGGCATCGAGACGCGCGCGCCGGACCGCACCGAGACGAGCAGCGGATTCGACGCGTCGCCGAACTTCGCGCCGGATGCGACCGTTTGCTCCATCTCCGCGATGGCCGCGCGCACCTGCGCCTCGAGTGCTGCGGGGTACTCGTTGCCGTGGTCGTAGAAGTGGGTGCAGACCTCGGTGGTGATCGTGAAGCCCGGCGGCACGGGGACGCCGAGCTTGTTCATCTCCGCGAGGCCCTGGCCCTTGCCTCCGAGCAGCGCCTTCTGCGCATCAGCGGCGAGCGATGCGCCCTCGGCACGACCTGCGCCGAACGTGTAGACGAGCTTTGCGGTGGTGGAGGTCGAGGACATGCGCGCG
>JAYTLP010000057.1:0-10647 GCA_043729375.1 Myxococcales bacterium | reverse complement strand
TTGTTGCGGCACGTGCCACCGACGTCCGGAGTGACGCCGGGCGGGAGCACGCAGACCAGGTCGTTCTTGCAGTCCGAGTTGATCTGGCAGCGGTCGCCGACGCCCTGGCCGCACGCGGTGAGCGACAGCGCGGCCCCGAAGGCACCGAGGGTGAGCACGAAAGTCGCTAGACGGATCATCGGCGCCTTATAGCATGCTCACCGGCGCAGCGAAAGCCGACCTCCGCCGAACGGAGCTCCGGCTGTGCCGCTTCCCACGCCGTCGTGCGCTGGTAGAGCAGCGGTTGCCGGAACGAGCCTCCGCGCAGCATGCGCCGCGCACCGGCCTCGATCTGGGAGGCGCCCACGCGCGAAGGACCATCGTCCCCGACCCGGTCGAGCACCCACTCCATCGCGTTGCCGGCGAGGTCGGCCACTCCCTCCTGCGACGTGCCGGCGGGGTAGGCGCCCGGCGGCGAGAGGAACGCCGTGCCGTCGCGCTCGTCGATGCGCACCATCGGATGCGCGTACGGCCCTGTGGGGTCGATGACGACGAACCGCCCGTGGTTGGAGTTCCCATCGCGCGGTGCATCCCCCCAGGGAAAGATCCGGGCCGCGGTGCCTCGCGCGGCGCGCTCCCACTGTTGCTCGGTCGGAAGGTCTCCGCCCACCCAGCGACAGTACGTCTGCGCATCGAACCAGGAGGCGCGCGTCACCGGCAGCTTCGGGTCTACGAAGCGGGGATCTCCGTCGAGCAGCGGCCGCGGATCGCAGCGCCCGGTGTGCACGCAGCGACGGTAATCGCCGACGGTGACCTCGATGCGATCGATGTGGAACGCCGGCAGGAAGACCGCTTGCTGCGGTCCCTCGCTCCGGAAGAGCTCCTCGGTGCAGGCCTTCTCCATGCTGCCGAGGTCGCGGCGGCACAGCTCGAGCGCGACGTGCTGATCTTCGTCGGACGCACCGAAGGCGAACGTGCCGGACGGGATGCGGATCGAATCGTTCGTCGCCCGCACCTCCGTCGCGCGCCCCGTGTGTGCGACGACGCGCGGCTCCGCGGCGCAGGCGGTGCCGGCGAGCAGCAACATGGGCAGCGACAGCCTCACGATCCCAAGGCTACACTTGGCGGCCCGATGCGGCGAGCGCTGGCGAGCTTCGTGTTGCTGGTGTGCTCGCTCTGCCACGCGGAGGCCCCCGTACGCGGCGTTTCGCTCGGGCTTTTCAGCGAGGATCCGGGCTGGTCGTATGCACCGCTGCTCGACGAGATCACGGCGCTCCATGCCACCGACGTGGCCCTGGTCGTCCCGCTGTACCAGGAGGACGTGGCGGCGACCGTGGTGGGCTACCACCCGCGCTATTCGCCACCTCTCGCGTCGATCCGGCGCACGATCCGGGAGGCGCACGCGCGACACCTGCGGGTCCTGATCTTCCCGATCGTGCGGCTCGTCCGCACGCTGGGCGCGAACGAGTGGCGCGGCACGCTGCGCCCCTCGGACCGCGCGGCGTGGATGGCGAGCTACGGCACGCGCGTGCTCGAGCTTGCCGATCTCGCGCGCCTGGAGCATGCCGAGTCGCTCTCCATCGGTAGCGAGATGTCGACGCTGGATGTCGATCGCGCCGCGTGGGCACCGCTCGTGGCTCGTGTGCGGGCCCGGTATCCCGGTCCGCTCACGTACTCTGGCAACTGGGACCACTTCGAGGAGGTGGCACTCTACGAGCTCGTCGACGTGGCGGGCGTGTGCGCGTACTTTCCGCTGACCGATCATGTCGGCGCGCCGCTGCCCTCGCTCGACGCACTGCAGCGCGCGTGGGCCCTGCCGCGAGCACGACTCGAAGCGCTCGCGCAGAAGGTGCACCGCCGGGTCGTCGTCACCGAGCTCGGGTACCGTTCGCAACCCAATGCGCTCTTCGAGCCGTACGACGAGGGGGCACGCGCACCGGTGGATGCGCTCGCGCTGGAAGCACAGCGCCTCGGGTTCGCCTCGTACGCGGCCGCGTTCTCGCCCAGGCCGGCATGGCTTGCCGGAGAGTTCGTGTGGAACTGGTACGGCCGGGGCGGGCCCGGCTCGCGCAGCTACACCCCCCGCGGCAAGCCGGCCGAGAGCACGGTCGGCACGCTCCTCGAGCGGCGCTAGGGGCCCCTTAGGTGGCCAATCGCCCGTGGTTCCCTTGCGGACGGACGGGGTGGTTGGTACCGTCCCTTCATGCTTCGTCGAATCGCGGTCCTCGCCTTCCCGCTCTACGTTGCGTTGCTCGCCCAGGCGGGCTGCTCCAACGACCTCAAGGTCAACGAGGTGGAGCCTGCCAGCGGTACCTACGGCGGCCAGGAAGAGGTCGTTATCCACGGCAACGGCTTTCAGCCGGGCCGCGGTGGGGTCAGCGTGCGCTTCGGCCGCCGCGAGGCCACGAACATCGTCGTCGAGTCGACCAGCGCCATCAAGGTGACCACGCCCGCCGGCGACAAGAGCACGTCCGTCGACGTGAGCGTCGTGTTCGACGACGGCAAGGCCTTCGTCCTCAAGAGCGGCTTCCAGTACGTCGACACCACCCAGCAGCGCCAGACGATGGACAAGGCGTTCAACGCGATGGGCGGCAAGAAGTAGCCGTACTGCCGCGCCTCGATCAGTACGTGATGCGGAAGAGCTGCTGGCCCATGAGCAGCAGCGTGGCGCTGGCGAGGTCGCGGGCACCGCGGATCTTGCTGAAAGTCCCGTTGGAGCTGTTGAGGTCGGCAAGGTAGAACCGACCGTTGCGCATCGAGACGCGCGCGTGGGTGCCCGAGACGTAGCCGTCCTCGGGAAACAGCACGTCGCCGCGCTCGCGCCCGAAGATTATCGACTCGCCCGCGAGCGGGAATGCGGCGCCGTCCTGTTCGCGGGACACGACGAGGACCACGCGCCCCCAGGTGGTGCCCTGCGGCGACCCCATGATGTGCGTTCCATCCGCGAGTGGCTCCGCCGGAGGCAGGAGGTCGAGGCGGAGCAGCTCCTGACCGATCCGGAAGATGTCGCCGTCGAACAGCTCCTCTTCCTCCGTCAGGCGGCAGAAGATGCCGTTCAGGCTATCGGTGTCGGTGATGGAGGCACCGTCCGGGCCGAGCACCAGCTCCGCGTGACGCGGCGAGAGATATCCATCGCCGTCGAAGAGCGGGCCGCGACCGCGGCCGATGACCGTGGCGCCTAGCAGCACCTCTTGCGTCCCGCCCTCGCTGCCGTCGGCGCGCACCAGCACGAGCGAGCCCTGCGTGACGTCGCCGGACGAGAAGTTGCGCAGCGTGGTGACCGGCGCGTCGATGCGCGCTCCGCACCCGCCGCAGAACGTGAAGCTCGTGGGGACGACTGCGCCGCAGCTCGGGCACGGGCGCGCGCTTGCCGGCGTCGACGCTGCCTGAGATTCCCTCAGGGCGGGCGCCGCCTCGAGGCGGTCGATCGGATGACCGATGTTGGTGGTCTCGATGAGCTTTTCGTCCATGTCCAACCACCCGCGCGTCGTCGGCGTGGGCATGGAGCGCGGCGACGGGAGCTCGTGGCCGCATCCCTTGCAGAACTTGTAGTGCGGCTCGTTGGTGCGGCCACAGCTCGAGCACGTGATCATGTCAGGAGACCTCGACGCGCAGCAGCTGCTGTCCAAGGAACACGTAGTCGCCGTGGTGGAGCTGCGTCTCTCCCTGCACCCGTACGAACGTGCCGTTCTTCGAGCCGAGGTCCGCAAGCTCGTACGGCGTTTCGCCCCCACGGGCCGCATCGAGCGCGACGACCTGCGCGTGGCGACCGGAGATGAACGGGTCGTCGGGAAAGTTCACGTCGTTCCCCTCGCGACCGATGCCGAGCTGATCGTTGCGTGCGCGAAATACCATGCCTGCCGCGCCACCGACGAGGAGCTGGGTGACGATGAAGCGCGCCGGCCGCCGCGGCGACTGGTAGAAGTAGGTGCCGTCGGCCTCCGGCGTGGGCACGATCTCGGGCGGGCATGCGTCGATGCGGAGCAGCTGCTCACCCACGAGGAAAAGCGAGCCCGTGCGGAGCCGCTGGGGCTTCACGATGCGGACGAACACGCCGTTCGTCGAGCCCTCGTCCCGGACGCAAAGGTGGTCTCCCCTGTACAGGAAGTTCGCATGCCGCGGCGACAGCAGCGTGTCGTCGGGGAAGAGCATCTCGCCCTCGCTGCGCCCCAAGATGTGCTCGGTGGCCGAGAGCACATACGACACACCGTCGTAGCCATCGCCCTTGATGAGGATCAGCTTCGCGCGGCCGGGGGCCTGCATGACGCTGAAGAACATCGTCTTCGGCGCGTTGCGCTCCTTTGCCTTCGGGAGCTCCGGCATCGGCTTGCCGCACGAGCCGCAGAAGCGGTGCAACGCCGGCACCATCTCATTGCAGCTCGGGCACGGACGGTCCGACCCGGCGGGAGCTGCGGTCGGCTCGGCGGCCGCAGTGGCGACCGCACTGTGCGCAGCCGCATGCGCCACGCCGAGCGCGGCATGGCAGAAGACGCACTTCGCCTCGCCGAGCGGGTTGAAGGCGCTGCAGTCGTCGCAGACGAGGCCGAGCGTCATGAGCAAGGAGCGTAGCCCAACGCCCGGCCAGGTCCAAGCATCCCCGTCGAGATCATCGGCCATCGTCCTTGCTGCGTGCCGCGCGCAACCTCGCGGCCAGCGCAGCCACGAGGCCGTTGTCGTCGCTGGTGAGGCGCGCCATCTCGCCGGTCAGCCGCGTCTTCAGCTCCGGCTGGCGACCCACGCAGGCGAGCGCGGCGCGGCGCTCTCGCCAGTCGACCGAGGCGAGCGCGCGGCGAAGCGCCGGCACGAGTCGATCCGCCACAGCGGCCGACAGCGACGCGGCCCGCCCGTCGGCGAGCGAGAGGAGGGCGGCGCGACGGTCCTCGTCCGAGCGAGCGAGCGCAGCCTCGACCACCGGCACGCCCGAGGCGCTCTGACTCGCTGTCGCGAGTGCCAGCGCGCGGACCGAGGGCTCGCGCGAGACCGCGAGCTGCGCGAGGGTGGCAACGGCGCGCTCCACAAGCACCGTGGAGGGTTGCCGGTCGCCCGAGACGAGCCGTGGGGCGAGAGGTACGTCGACGAGCAGGTCTGCGAGCACGACGGCCGCATCGTCCGATGCGAGCGCGCGCAGCCACGCTTCGACGAGCGGCTCTGCGTCGCGCGGCGGTGTCGAACGTGCTTCGCGGGCGGAGACCGCCGCGGCAAGGTCGAGCGTGGCCGACGGCGCCGTACCGGGTGTGCGGTGCAGCGAGGGCTCGGCGAGCAAGGATTTCAGGCCGCGCTCCACGCTCTGCGCATTCCCGCTGGCGAGGAGCGCGCGCGCGAGCCCGATGGAGAGGCGCGGTTGCGACCTTGCCCTGGCCACCAGCTCGTCGCGCAAGGTGGCTTCGAGCATCGGCACGCGGTCGGCCAGCAAGGTCGCGCACGCGCGCGCGGCGAGCGGCCTCGCCTCGTCGAAGGAGAGCCGGACGAGCGCTTGCTCAGCGCCGGCCCCGAGCACGTGCTCGGGCGGCTCCGCGAGGCAGGCAGCAGCAACGACGTTCTGGTGGGCGTCGAGGAGGCCGCGATCGATGGCGGCCGCGGCACGCGGATCCCCGCGGGCGAGGCGACCGAGTGCGACCACGGCCGCGAGGCGGATGCGCTGCTCCGGGTCCGCCGCGAGCGCGACGAGCCGCGGGACGTCGGCGGCACCGACGAGCCCGACGGCCGCCTCGGCCGCAGCGGTGCGCAGCTCGATCGCTGGCGGTTCGGATGCCTTGCTAGCGGCTTCACCCGCCGCGAGGCGAAGCAGGAGCGGAGCGGCCCCACGAGCGCCGAGCTGTCCCGTGAGCTGGACGGCCGTGCGCCGCTCGTCCCGCTCCCCCTCGACGATGCCGTCGAGCAGCGGGCCGAGCGCGTGCTGCGCGACCCGGTCGAGCTCGACTCTTGCCGCGGACTCGCCCGCCTCCGCGCGCGCCGCGAGCACCGGCACGTACCGCCTGTCGATCTCGATGAGCAGGCGACGCAGCGCAGGCTGCGAATCGCCCACAGACACGCGTGGCGCGATCTCGCGCTCGAGCAGGCCGAGCCGCCCGGTCAGCTCGTGCACGACGACCGCGCGATGCGCTGCGTCCTCGATGGCCTGCTCGTCCCGTGCCCGCGCGAGGAGCTGCCGGTAGCGGAGGGCGGCGCCCTCGTCGTCACCGCGGCGCAACGCGAGCTCGGCCGCGCGCAAGCGCAGACGGTCGCGTCCGCTGTCCAGCTCGAGCGCGCGATCGTAGGCGGCCAGCGCATGCGCGGGGTCGCGTCCTTCGAGCAGTCCACCAAGGCGCTCCTGCGCGTCGGGATCGGTCGGCGCGATGGAGACGGCGCGCTCTGCGTAGCGCAGCGCGTCCTCGTCGCGATAGAGCGCGGCCGCGCGGGCCGAGGCTTTGCCGTAGAGCAGAGGGGCCCGGGGCTCGTCGGCCTTCGCTGCCTCGACGAGCAGCTCCAGCGACTCTGCGCCGCGCGTCTCGCTCTGCGCCGCCACGAGCTCGGCGCGCGCCTCGAGCAGGCGTCCCTTGTCCGACGGGCGGGCCTGCGCGGTCGCCGTCCGCAGGAGTTGCTCTGCCTGTGCGAAGTGTTGCTGCCGGACCTCGCCGCGCGCCACGAGCAGCGTCATCTCCACCGCTGTCGGGCCGTGCATCGACGATGCGAGCGCCGCGAGCCTGGGCAACGCCGTGGGCAAGCTGCCCCGTCGGGTCGCGAGCTCGAACCAGCGAGCGCCGAGGTCGGTCACGGCGCCCGCGTCCTCGCGAATCGCCGCAGCCTCGAGCAGGCGACGGTAGATGAGCTCGGCCTCGACATCGCGTCGAAGGCGATCGAGCACGTCTCCTAGCTTGCGCTGGACCGCCTGATCTTCGGGATGGTCATGGGCGGCGCGCTCGACGAGGGCGAGCGCCTCCCCGGGCTCGTCGTGCTCGGCCAGCACGTCCGCGAGGCGGAGGCGAGCCGCCAGCGGCGCCCTGTCGTTCGGCGCGATGCGCTGCCATACCTTGCGCGCCATGGCCTTGTCGCCGCGCTGCTCGTGCAACTCGCCGAGGGCGATGAGGTGCTCCGGATCGCCGGGCTCGAGGCGGACGAGGAGCTCCGACTCCTTCAGCGCGTGTGTCGTGTCACCCCACTTCTGGTACAGCGCCGCAAGGGCCGAGTGCGTGCCCGGATCCCGATGGCGACGCGCAAGCCCCTCGACCAGCGCGCTGGCCTCCTTCACGCCAGCCGGCCGCGCATGCAGCCGCTCGGCGAGCTCCAGCACGACGCGCGGCTCGTTGCCCGTGGCGCTCGCGAGCTTGCGCAGCTCCGCGACGGCGGAGTCCTCGTCACCCGCGCGCATGTACAGGCGCACGAGCTGGCGGCGAGCCGCGATGTTCCGCGGATCCAGCTCCACCGCGCGGCGCAGGTGCAGCTGGGCGCCCGCTGGATCACCCGTCTCGTCGAGGACCCGGCCGAGCAGGGCCTCGGTGGCCGCGTCTCGATGCGGCGACGCCGCGAGCTTCTGGGCCAGCTGCGGGAGCCGGTCTCGCTTGCGCTCGAGATCGACCTGGCGCTCGAGTGCCTCGCGTCGTCGATCATCCGCCGGCGAGAGCAGTGCCGTGGCTGCGTCGAGCGCAGCCACGGCCTCGTCGTAGCGCTCAGCCTCGACGTCGAGCTCCGCCGTGCGAAAGTACAAGGGGACGCGGGTCGCCGGGTCGCCATGCGCAGCGAGCTCGCCGTAGAGCGCTGCCGCGCGCACGGTGTTGCCGACGCCCGCAAGCGCGTCTGCGACACGACGTATGTTGCCCCCGCGCGCGAGGAGCTCGGTGGCTGCCGCATCGGCGAGCCGACGTCGTACATCGAGTGGACGAGCCGTCGCGCGTCCGTAGAGCGACAGCCGCTGCTCCGTGCTCGCCATCGACGAAGGGGCCATTTCGTACGCGGACAGCGCTTCGTCGTATCTGCCGAGCGTGACGAGGAGTCCACCCGCGGCGGCGCGCGCGCGCGGATCCCCCGACCTGCGGTACGCCGCAAGCGCGTGCTCTGCATCGCCGCCTTCACGGTAGAGATGACCGCACGCCAGCAGCGCGGCCCCCGCGTTGTCGCAGCGCTCGGCGAGCCGCAACAGGTCCGCCTTGGTCGCGTGAGCCGTGAGACGACGCAGCGCGCCGCGATCGTCCGGGGCTGCGAGGAGCGCGCCGTACAGCGCGTCGAGGACGGCGGGATCGCGCGCTCTTCGCGTGACGGCCCAGTCCGCCCCGGCGCTCGACGGGCTCACGGCGAACCCGAGCCCGACGGCGAGTGCGAGAGTGCGACGCAAGGCCATGACGGCCTCAGTGTAGCTCAGGCGGCGCGGCGGTCGGTGCGACGACGGTCGGTGCGGCGACGGCTGCGAATCCGCTCGAGTAGCGTCTCGAGGTTACGGCGCTTCTGCTCGTACACGAAGTCGTAGAGGATGCGCTCGTGCTTCTTTGCCATCGCTGTGAAGCGCACGCCGGTGCCGTGCACGACCGCACGCTCGTCGCGCGCCGAGCCGGGGAGCTCGTCGAGCGCGTCGTGACAGACCTCGGCCAGCGCCCAGATGGACTCCGCGCTTTCGGGCAGCGTGAACTCGAGCTGCACGGTACGCTCCTCGCGACCCAGCTGGAGCTGCCGCGGCCGGAAGACTCGATCGAGGTAGAGCCCGGTCGGTGAAACGTTCACTGCCATCGCACGATGGAGTTCCTCTCCGACCAGCTCGTTGAGCATGAGCCGCAGCGGCACGCGATCTCGGTCTCGACGCTCTCGTTCCGTGGCCTGTGATTCGAGCATGTAGGAGAGTGTAGTTGTTGCACCCACGCGCGCAAATTATTGGTACGATGAAGGGGTGAACCAAGCAACTCGCGCACCCGGGTGGGCCACGATCATCGCGACGTCGTTCGGCGCCGGCTTCTCGCCGCTCGGCCCCGGCACGATGGGCACCCTCACCGCCATCCCGCTGGCGTGGGCTGTGTCGAAGGGCGGGCCGTGGCTGTTCCTCGTCGCGACGCTGATCATCTCTGCCGTCGGTACGGTGGCTGCGGACGTCTTCCAGAAGGCCCACGGCACCGACGATGACCAGCGCATCGTGGTCGACGAGGTCGCAGGGTACTTCGTGACGTTGCTGCTCGTACCGCATACGGGCCTGCATTTTTTGCTCGCGTTCGTCCTGTTCCGCTTCTTCGACATCTGGAAGCCGTGGCCGGTCCGCCTCATCGATCGCACCGTGGACGGGGGCTGGGGCGTGATGGCCGACGATCTGGCAGCCGGCGGGTATGCGGCGATCTGCCTCCTCGCACTCGACCGCTTCGGCGTCGTCGCCCGCCTCGCCACGCACGTGCCGTGAGGCGGGTCCGGCCCTATCCCTTCGACGGGCTGCCCCGAGTCGCGCACAACCAGGTAGCCGCAGGGCGGACCTTCCGCAGCCACCTGCCGCTGTCGAAGAGCGCGGGCTTTGCCGACGCCGAGAGAGGTCTGGGTGGTCCGGTGGCGCTGCGCCTCGTCGAATCTTTCGTGACGCGCGCGCGCGATCTCGAGCCGCTGCTCGCCGGCACGGTGGTGCGGCTCGCTGCGGCGAACGAGCGGTGGGCTCTCGTCGTGCTCGCGCGTGGCCTTGCCGTCTCGCTCGCGGCGGCGGCGCTCGGCTTCGATAGCACCGGCCCGGAGCTTCCCGCTCCGCGAGCGCCGACGCTTGCAGAACGAGGTGCGATCGAGCTCCTGGTCCAGCTCCTCGTCGAGGATCACCCGGTGCAGGTCGTCGGCATCGTCGAGGGGGAGGAGCTGCTCGGCTTCCTCGCCACGCTTGCCGACGAGTCTCTCACCCACGTTCTCGAGGCGCGCGTCGAATCGCAGGCCGGGTCGGGTGCAGCGCGGCTCGTGGTACCCGCGTCGATCGTGCTCGCGGTGCCGCCGTCCCGCTCCCGTGCCTCGCTGCTGCGGCGAAGCCAGCGGCTCGCGTGCGCGAACGTGATTGCTGTGCTCGAGCTCGCGTCCGCGCGGCTCGTCGGCGCGCACCTGTCGGACCTGCGCATCGGAGACGTCGTGGCCTTCGACGTTCCGGCAAGTCGCAGGACCGCACGACTGCGCGTCGCCCGCGGCGCATACGAGTGTGCGTTCACGGAAGACCAGCTCACCATCACCGCCCCGTACCGCCTCTACCAAGGAGCCGACATGTCCGACGACGCCAGCAGCCGCGAAGACTCGAGCACCGACCAGCTCCTGCGCGAGCTCCCCGTCGAGATCGTCTGCGAGCTCGGCCGCGTCACGATGACCGGGCGCGAGCTGCTCGAGCTCGAGCCCGGCGCGGTCGTCCCCGTGCAGCGCCCGCTCGCTGGCCCAGTCGACCTCACCGTCGGTGGTCGCCTCGTCGCGCGCGGCGAGCTGGTCGACGTCGAAGGCGACCTCGGCGTGCGCCTCACCGAGGTGCTCGACTGAGCCGACCCGGTTACAGCGCCGCGGTGACCGTGAGCGTGTACGGCAGCGAGCAGCTCGAGCCGCTGTAGCGCTTCACGCGAACGAGATACCAGCCCTCGTCGGAGACGCTGCACTGCTCGGTCCACGTCACGTCTTCGTTGCCGGTGGTCGAGAGGCCAGCGGCCAGGAGCTTCGGGCTGGTGCAGCTGCCGTCGGCCGAGTAGTAAAGGTACACGTCGTAGTCGGCGC
>JAYTLP010000056.1:0-28976 GCA_043729375.1 Myxococcales bacterium | reverse complement strand
GCATCGGGCAGCCAGGTGTGGAACGGAAACAGCGGGACCTTGATGCAGAAGGCGAGCGCAAAGGCGAGGAAGCAGAGGAGCTGCGGTCCGTGCGGCAGGATCACCTGGCGCAGCGTCTCGTAGTCGAACGTCCACACGCCGGTGAGCGTGTGGTTCTGCACGTAGAGGTAAAGAATCGCGACGATCATGAGCAGCGAGCCGACCATCGTGTAGATGACGAACTTGATGGACGCGTAGAGACGACGCTCACCGCCCCAGATCCCGATGATGAGGTACATCGGGATGAGCATCACTTCCCAGAAGATGTAGAAGAAGAACAGGTCGAGCGCGGCGAAGGTGCCGATCATGCCGGTCTCGAGGACGAGCAGCGCGATGACGAACTCGCGCACCTTCTTGTCGATCGCGAACCACGAGCTCGCGATGACGATGGGCATGAGGAACGTGGTGAGCAGGATGAGCCACAGCGAGATGCCGTCGACGCCCAGGTGAAAGCGCATGCCCAGCGGCTCGACCCACGCGACGTCCACGACGTGGGAGAAGCCGGTGGGGTCGAGGCCGAGCAAGCCGAGGGAGACGAGGAACGTGAGCGTCGACAGCGCGAACGCGGTCCCCTTCAGCAGCCCGACTTCTTCCTTCGGGAGCATGAGGAGCAGGATCGCGCCGGCGAGCGGCAAGAAGGTGGTGAGGGTCAGCAGCATCAGTTCACCGTCACGGAGTTGGTGACGCTATGGGACGAGTGCCAGCGGGGGTCGGTCACCTCGACGGTGATCTTCTTCTCGCCCGTGACGTCGTAGCGGTGCTTGAAGACAGGCTGCAGCTGCGACGCGGAGAACTCTGCGTCGCTCGCTTCCCACTTCACCTTGTAGCTGAGGCGACGAGCCGTGGGACCGCCGCCGTGCGCGGTGACCACGACCTGCTGGCCGTTCTGACGGACCTCGAACTGCGCGGCGTCGCGGACCGTGTAGAAGACCGGCACGACCAGGAGCAGCGCGGCGCCCGCGATGATGCCCACCACGTAGCGCTGTACGTCACCGTTCTGGAAGTACTTGAAGAGACGACCGAAGAGCGCGACGACGTAGGCCGACAGGTTGACGAGGCCGTCGATGACGAACGCATCGACGAAGCGCCACAGCACGTAGGAGAGGAAGCGCAGCGGGCGGATGACGACCCAGTCGTAGAGCTCGTCGACGTAGTACTTGTTCGCGACGACGTTGCGGACGGCCTGTGCAGGGTTCTCGATGCGCGGCGACGGCTCGCGTGCGAGGCCCTTGCCCTCTCGGCCGTAGAGCAAGTAGGCCGCAACGATGCCGAGGACCGAGACCCCCGTGGCGACGGCAGCGAACGTGGCGAACACTCCGGCCGGCTCTTCCTCGCCCGGACCATGGACCGCCGGAGCGAGCCACGTCCCGAGCATGTCGCCCATCCAGTGCATCGACTCGGGCAGGTGCTCCACGAGCGAGCTCGGGATGCCGAGGAAGCCGACGAAGATGGCGCCGATGGCGAGGATCCACAGAACGATGGTCATCGCAGGCGGGCTCTCGTGCAGGTGGTGCTCCTGCTCGTGCGTGCCGCGGAAGTGCCCCGAGAAGACCAGGAAGTAGAGGCGGAACATGTAGAACGACGTGCAGGCCGCGGCGAGGAGCAGGATGCCGTAGAGCAGGTGGCCGCTGTGGTGCGCGAAGAACAGCTCTGCACCGCCTGCCCCGGGACCGACGGGCCACTCGGCGCGGAAGGCGCCCCCCAGGATGGCGTCCTTCGACCAGAAGCCCGAGAATGGCGGGATGCCGGCGATGGCGAGGCAGTAGATGAGGAACGTCGCGTGCGTGGACGGCAGGTGCTTGCGCAGGCCGCCCATCTTCCAGATGTCGCCCTCACCGGACATCGCGTGCATGACCGAGCCGGCGCCGAGGAACAGGCCGGCCTTGAAGAACGCGTGGGTCATGAGGTGCATGATGCCCGCGTGGTAGTTGGAGCTGCCGAGGTGGCCGCCGTCGCCCATCACGTACGAGCCGACGCCGACGAACATGAACCCGAGCTGCGAGACGGTGGAGTAGGCGAGCACCTTCTTGAGGTCGCGCTGCGCGAAGCCGATGGTGGCTGCGAACAGCGCCGTGATAGCTCCGACCCAGGCGACGGCGGCGAGGGTGACGGGCGCGAGCTCGAAGACGACGTGCAGGCGGGCAACGAGGTATACACCGGCGGTGACCATCGTGGCCGCGTGGATGAGCGCGGAGACCGGCGTGGGGCCTGCCATCGCGTCGGGCAGCCACACGTAGAGCGGGATCTGCGCGGACTTTCCGGCGGCGCCGAGGAGCACGAACAGGCCGATGAAGTACGCGACGGGCAGGCCCCACCAGGTGAGCTCGTGGAGCGCCTCGATGTGGTTGCCCAGCGACGCGTACTTCAGCGTGCCCGCGTGGGAGAAGATGAGGAACATCGCGATGAGCAGGCCGAAGTCGCCGATGCGGTTGACGACGAACGCCTTGCGACCCGCGAGCGCGTAGTTCGACTTCTCGTAATAGAAGCCGATGAGCAGGTACGAGCAGAGGCCGACGCCCTCCCATCCGATGAACGTGACGGGCAGCGAGTCACCGAGGACGAGGATGAGCATCGCCCCCATGAAGAGGTTGAGGTAGCCGAAGAAGCGCGTGTAGCGCTCCTCGTGCTCCATGTAGCTCGTCGAGTAGATGTGAATCAAAAGCCCGATGCCGGTGATGATGAGGCAGAGGACCGCCGACAGATTGTCGAGGACGAGGCTCGCGGAGACAGTCATGTCTCCGGCCTTGATCCACGGCGCGGTGAAGAAGCTGTCGACGAGCACGCCGCCCGCGGGCAGCGCACCGAACAGGCGAGACACCGCGACCCACGTGAGGAACATCGAGCCGGCCACGGATCCGAGCGCGACCAGCGTGACGGTGTTCTTGCCCGCGCGCTTGCCGAGCAAGAGGTTGAAGGCCGCACCGAGGAGCGGCAGCAGAGGAATGAGGTAGAGCGGAAAGTTGGGAGTCATGGTTGGAAGATCCCGGTCAGTGCTTCATGAGCGTGAGCTCGTCGACATTGACCGAGCGCCGGTTGCGGAAGATGCCGACGACGATGGCGAGGCCGACGGCTGCTTCGGCGGCGGCCACCGCGATGATGAAGAACGCGAACGTCTGCCCCTTGGTGTCGTGCATCGCGCGCGAGAAGGCGAGGAACGTGAGATTCGCCGCGTTGAGCATGAGCTCGATGGACATGAGGATGATGAGCGCGTTGCGGCGCAGGATGACGCCGCAGATGCCGAGGCAGAACAGCACGGCACCGAGGATGAGGAAGTCGGAGGTGGGGATCATGGCTAGTGCGGGCCTCCGCCGGAGCCGGGTGGTGTGGGGACGGCGTGGGATGCGTACGAGGCGCCCGTCTGCGGCTCACCGTAGCGATGGCCGGGCAGCGGAGCGGGACCGTCGGCGTGCTGGCGATCGCGCTCGTTGCTCTTCGCGCTGCGCGCGAGGACCACGGCGGCGATGACGGCGATCATGAGGAGCACCGACACGGCCTCGAACGCGAACAGGTAGTCGGTGAAGAGCGAGCGACCGACCTGCGCGACGGTGCCGAAGTCGGCGTCGGGTGCTTCGGGGTGCCGCGTGGGCGCCATCTTCAGATAGGTGAAGAGGAAGTACGCGAGCCCGACGACCGGCGCGACGCCGAACAGCGCCTTGCCGGCGAGCCCGCGCCAGACCCACGGCTCGCTCTCGTCGCGGTTGAGCACCATGACGACGAAGATGAAGAGCACCATGATGGCGCCCGCGTAGACGAGCACCTGGAGCACGGCGATGAAGTGCGCCGACAGGAACGTGTACACACCGGCCAGCATGAAAAAGGTGAAGACGAGCGACATGACGGCTGCGACGTCGTTCTTGCGCACGAGCGTCGAGATGGCGCCGGCGACGGTGAGCAGGGCGAAGATCCAGAAGATGACGCGAGGCAGGTTCACGTCGGCGGCTGCAAAGCTGTCGGCATCGACGAGCTTCGCGGTGGGCGCGAGCAGAAGGACGATCACTGGCGCTTCTCCAGGAGGGGGTGACGTACGCCGGTGGCGCCGACGGGGATGCGGTCATCGGGGCGGCGCGTCGAGTCGACGCTCGTGCCGGTCATGCCGTCCTTGGCGTGCTGGCGATCGGCGCGGATCTTCGCGTCGAACTCGCCGCGGAACTTGGTGAGGAAGCCGAGCATGGGCCACACGGCCGCGTCACCCAGCGGGCAGATGGTGTTGCCCCCGATGCCGTGCGCGATGGATGCGAGCAACGCGACGTCACCGGGCTTGCCCTGGCCGCGCGCGACACGGGCGCTCACCTTGCTGAGCCAGCCGGTTCCCTCACGGCAAGGCGTGCACTGACCGCAGGACTCGTGTGCGTAGAACTGCATGATGCGCGCGCAGACGGCGACGAGGTCCGTGTCCTCGTCCATGACCATGACGCCGCCGGAGCCGGCCATGGTGCGGAGCTGCTTGCCGCCGCCGATGTCGAACGGCACGCCTGGGCTGACCTCGACGACCTTGATGCGCTCGTCGGTCATGAGCGCGTCGAACTCGATGGGGACGTCGAGCTCGCTCTCGTCGAGCGGCGGCATCGACGAGCCGCCGGGGATGACGCACTTGACCTTCTTGCCGCCCGGCACGCCCCCGCACACGTCGTTGATGAGCTCGCGGAACGTGATGCCCATCGGCAGCTCGTACACACCCGGCTTGTTCACGTGGCCCGAGACGCACAGCATGCGCGTGCCGCCCGAGCGACCCGTGCCGAGGCCGGCGAACCACTCGCCGCCCTTCTCGATAATCGCGGGGATGTTGCAGATGGTCTCGACGTTGTTGACGATGGTGGGCTGACCGAACGCGCCCTTGACCGCCGGGAACGGTGGCTTGAGCCGGGGCCAGCCGCGCTTGCCCTCGAGCGCGTTGAGGAGCGCGGTCTCTTCGCCGCAGATGTACGCGCCGGCACCGCGGTGAACCGTCACGTCGACGGACCACTCGCCGCGACCCGCCGTGGTGCGGGGCTTGCCGAGGAGGCCGGCTGCATAGGCCTCCTGCACCGCGCGCTCGACGACTGCGTGCTCGCGGATCATCTCGCCGCGAAAGAAGATGTAAGAGTGGTTGGAGCCCATCGCGTAGCAGGCGAGGATGATGCCCTCGATGAGCAGGTGTGGATCCCAGTAGAGGAGCTCGCGGTCCTTGCACGTGCCGGGCTCGGACTCGTCGGCGTTGATGACGAGGTAGACCTGCTTTGCGTCCTTCGGCAGGAAGGTCCATTTGAGGCCCGTGGGGAAGCCGGCGCCGCCGCGACCCCGGAGGTTCGACTTCTTCACCTCGTCGATGATCGCGCCCGGCTGCATGCCGAGGCCCTTGTCGAGGTGTGCGTATGCGCCCGCGTTGCGAGCCGCATCGATGCGGTTGTTCCCCTCGACGCCCATGAAGCGCGTCACGATCTTCGGCATTTCAGCCCGGCTGACCGACATTTTGAATCCCTTCGCGTTGGTGCTCGGAAAAGCTAGCGGTGCTCGACGTCGTCGCCCGCGTGCTCCGCGGTGTGAGCGCCGTGGTTCTTGCCGCGCGGTGGCCCGTGATCCGGCGGCATCGACCGGATCTCGTCGAGCGCCGCGACTGCGGACTGCGGCGTCAAATCGAGGAAGTACTTGTGACCGGAGATCATGCACGGCGCATTGGCGCACGCGGCGAGGCACTCCTCCTCGATGAGCGTGAACTCACCATCCGCCGACGTACCGCCCGCCTTGATGCCGAGCTTGTCCTCGAGCGCGGAGAGCACGTCGTAGCCACCGCGCAGCATGCACGACACGTTGGTGCACACCATGAGCGTGTGCTTCCCCGTCGGGTGGCGGTGGTACATCGTGTAGAACGTCGCAACGCCCCACACGTGCGCAGGCGGGAGGTCGAGGACCTCCGCGACGGCGTCCACTGCTTCGTCGGAGATCCACCCGAACTCGTCCTGCGCGAGGTGCAGGGCCGGCAGGCACGCAGCCTGTCGATCGGGATAACGCCCTTTCAGGGCATCGATTTTTTGCTTCGCCTCGGCGGAAAAACTGAGTGCCATGGGTGTCAGGCTTTCTGGGGGAAAAAGTGGGCGTACGGTGCCCTCGATATGGGCGCAATGTCAAGCTCGTGACCGACGGAGACCGCGTGCTGCTTTTGCGCGAATCAGCAGCCTTTGCGCGCCGCTTCCGCCTCACTGCGCACTGTAACGTCGTCATCGAACGTGGCCACGTGGCCGAGCAGCGGGCAGCCGTCTTTTTCTCCCCCGTCGACGAGCCGCTTGATGACGCGAAGGAGACGCCGGCGCCCCGGCGCGTCCGCCGTGTGCAGCGCCGCCTCCACCACCACGAGCGCGCGCCGACCCTCGGCGACCAGGCGCGCGGTGGCCTCTTCCGCGGGCCGGCCGTCCAGCGTCGCGACGACCGTGACCAGCGTGCGCAGCACCGGCGGATCCGGATCGACGCAGCCAGCGATCACGATGAGGGCGAGGACGGCAAGGACGGCAAGGATACGCATTGCGCACGGACTATAGACCGGGGGAGAAGGCGAAGGACACGTTCGAGAGCGGCTCACACGGCCGCTCCCGAACGCGCTTGCTACAAAGGCGCGTTTTGCTAAGGTGCCGCTCGATGCGCTCCGAGCTGACGCTGGGCCTCGTCTTCCTCGCCTTCGCGGCGTTCCCCGCCGTGGCCGTACCGGGCGCTCACCTCGCTGTGTTCGCCTGGGTGCTGGTCGGCCTGCTGGCGCTGGCGGGCGCGCTGGCGATAACGAAGATCCGCGCCGCGTACTACGTCGCGCTCGTGGTCGCCGCCACGGTCGTCCTCTCGGGCGTGCTCACGTGGGCCGGCGTCGGCAAGCTCGGCCTGCCGATGAACCCGCTTCTGCAGGTCGTGCTCGGCCTCTACCTGCTGTTTCGCGTCGCGCTGGCCCACAGCACCTTCGGCCGCAAGAAAGCACGCCCGCGCCTCGGCGACGACCCGGCCTCAGAGGTCACCGCCGCGCAGCTCCCCGAAGACGAGAAGTAAGCCGCGAGGCGCACGAAGACGCACCCGAGCGCAGCGCAACTCCGCTACGAAACGCGCGCGAGCGATTATGCTCATCGGGCTTTGCAAGCCGAGGGAAGGCGGGAAGGCTTGCCTACCGGAAGGCGAGGCAAAACCCTCCCTACAATCTGTAGCCTCGCTGCGAGGCGCGGTTCGCACGTATGCGTTCCTTGCGGAGGTTCGCGCAGACCTCGCAGAGCTCGGTGGCCGTCAGCTGGCCGATTATGGCCGTCGGGCGACCGGGTCGTTTGCCACAGCTCCGGCACAGCACGTCGGGGTTGAGGCGCATGGCGCGCTCCGCATCACGGTTGCTCTGCCGAGGCAGCCCGCCTTGCGCCCACGAGCGCCCCTGCGGCGGCCGCTCCACTTCAGCGGCGGGCTCGGCATGCTTCGCAACAGCCTTGATGGATTTTTCCGCCATCTTTGGAGCTGACTTCAGCGCCGGCTTCGCGGGCTTCGCCGGGGCCGGGGCAGCGGCAGCGGTCCGAGTCTGCGCGCGCGCATTCTTTGCCATTCGTCTAACGTAGCATTAAAAGGGCGGATTGCCAGGATGCGGCGGTAAGTGATTCCGGTTACTTATCTTTTTTTGAGCTCGCGGCGGGACGATTTTGAGGCGGTGCGTCACGGATGGCGCCGCGCAGTGCGTCATCCCTCGTCGTCTTCGCGTGTACGTTGCGCTCGGCGATCTTCTTCCGCAGCGTGTTGCGGTTCATCCCGAGGATCTCGGCCGCGCGGACCTGGTTGTTGCCGGTCCGCTCGAGCACGAGCTCGATGAGCGGCCGCTCCACTCGCGAGATGACCTCCTCATACAGACCCTCGAACGGGTACCCCTCCATGCGCTGGAGCAGCGCGTGGATCTTGGTGCGCACCATCTCCTCGAACGAGAGCTGCTCCGCAGGCACGCGCTCGACGACCGGCGGCAGCACCGCCTCCACGTCCGAGACCTCCACGAGGTCGCGACGCCCGCGCATGCTCAGCCGGCGAACGACGCTCTGCAGCTCGGCAATGTTACCCGGCCACGAATACCTGGAGAGCTTGTCGAGAGCGCGCGGCGAGAACGCAGCCCGGTCGACACCGAGCTCGCGCGCCGTCACGCGTGCGAAGTGGTCGGCGAGCGGCGCGACGTCTTCCGGTCGCTGACGCAAGGTCGGGAGCGTGATGCGCATCGCGCGGAGACGGTCGAAGAGATCGGCATCGAACAGCTCGTCCTGGACCGCGCGTTCGAGGTCGACGCAGGTCGCGGCGATGAGGCGGACGTCGTGGAGCTCGCCGGTCGGCTCGCGCGTCGGCTCCTTGCGATGCGGCCCGCGACGGATCGCGCGCACGAGTCGCTTCTGGGGACCGCGCCCCACGTGCGCCACTTCTTTCACGAGCAGCGTGCCGCCGTGCGCGCGCGCGAGGTCCCCGTCTACTTCACGCGAGGTCTCGACCGATGGCGACTCGTCGGGATCCACGCACACGAACCGGGCGCTCTTTCGCGGCCCGAGCGTGTGCAGCACGCGCGCAACCCACTCGCGGCCGGTTCCGCGCTCGCCCTCGATGAGGACCGGCGCATCGCTCTCTGCGACTTCGTGCACTCGATCGCGGAGCTGCTTTGCGAGGAGAGAGCTACCGGGGAGTTTGTCGCGCAGAGACGAAGCCATCGGGCAGTCGTGATCTAGCGGCGAGGCCGGCGCGCTGTCAACGGGTGCGAGCCACGACTCTGTCGTCGGTACAACGCGATTGCGCGAAGAAGATCAAGGCTTGCGCTCGAGGTGCGAACAGGCGCCACGATAAGGCGATGAAGCGCCTTGCGGTCTCGTGCGTGCTGCTCTCTGCGTGTGGTGGCGGCCAGGCGACCGTGGGGGATGCGGGTGCGAGCGACGCAACCACGCTCGAGAGCAGCGACGCGAGCACGAGCGCTGGTGACGCGAGCGTCAGCGTGGACGATGATGCCGCTGCGCTGTGCGTGAAGACGATCAACGACTACCGCGCGACGCTCGGTGTTGCCGCGCTCACGAGATGGGGCGGTGGCGAGACGTGCGCGGCAAGTGAAGCGAAGACCGATTCCATGACAGGCACAGCGCACAGCGCTTTCGGCGCGTGCGGCGAGTCTGCGCAGGACGAGTGCCCGGGCTGGAACGGCCCGCCCTCGGCCATGATCACGCAGTGCCTTGCGCAGATGTGGGCAGAGGGCCCGGGCAGCGACTACAGCCAGCACGGTCATTACATCAACATGAGCTCGACGAGCTACACGCAGGTGTCGTGCGGCTTCTACACGCTCGCGAACGGCAGCGTGTGGGCCGCGCAGAACTTCCGGTAGTCGGGGCTGCCTCTAGTCCTTCAGCTTCGGCTGGAGCCGCGGCGCCGCGTCGAGGCGAAGGTTCGTCTTCGACACGCCGGGTGTGTCCTTCTGCTCGACGAACAACGGCGCGTACGTCGCCTGCAGCTTGCGCGGTCGCACGGCGACCTGACCGCTCGGCAGCTCGAGCTGCTTCGTCTGATCGGCGCCGCCCGTGTCGGCGAGCGCGACAGCGCCAGAGCAAAGATTGACGCAGCTCATGGCGGCGAAGCAGGCGATCTGTGCAGCATGTAGGCGCATGGCGGCGTGGACCCTACGCCTTGAATGCACCGACGTGCAAGTTCTCGCCGGACCTCTCACGAAGGTACAGTCGGGGGGTGAGTCGCCACTTCTTTCGCGCACATGGCCTCGGCAACGACTACCTCGTCGTGGACGAGGACTTCGGCCTGCCCATGAGCGCTGCCCGAGCCCAGCAGATCTGCGACCGCAACCGGGGCGTCGGGTCGGACGGCGTGCTCGTTGCCGGGCCCGCGCCCGACGGCTTCGACGCCGCCGTTCGCATCTTCAACCCGGACGGCTCCGAGGCCGAAAAGAGCGGCAACGGCGTGCGCATCTTCGCGGCCTGGTGCTTCCGCACGTGGGGTCGCGACCGGCCGCTGCGCATCTCCACGCTCGGCGGCCCCGTCACCGCGCGCTTCCTCGAGGCCCGCGATCATGCCGACTGGCTGCGCGTGTCGATGGGCCGAGTGCATTTCGAGATGGGCGCGCTGCCGATGGTGGAGGCCGACGGCCGACCGGGGTCGCGCTGGGTCGCCCGCGAGCTCGACGTCGGTGGGGAGCGCGTCGCCGCGACCTGCCTCTCCGTCGGCAACCCGCACGCTGTGCTGCTCGGCGCGCGCTGTGACGACGAGACGCTGCTACGCCTCGGACCGCTCGTCGAGCGTCACGCGCAGTTTCCGCGGCGCACGAACGTGCAGCTCTGCGAGGTGCTCGGTCGTCGTCGGGTGCGAGCGCTGATCTGGGAGCGTGGCGCGGGGCCGACGCTCGCCTCGGGCTCGAGCGCGTGCGCGGTCGTCGCCGCGTGCGTCGAGGCCGGCACCCTCGATCGCGATGCCGACATCTCGGTCGTCATGCCAGGCGGCACGCTCCTCGTTCGCATCGACGCCCATGGCGACCTCGAGCAGGTCGGGCCGGTTCAGGCAATCGCCGACGGCGAGATCGATGACGCCTTGTGGGGCCAGCTCGCCGACGCCTGATCAGCCGCGACAGCGCGGCGGGCCGAGCAGCACGCTCGCGATGAACGCTTCGCGCGCCGCCTCCGGTCCGACCTCGAACCGGGCTGCGTCGGACCGCAGCGCGAGCTCGGCGACCGGCGCGTCTACTCCCCCGATCGCGTTGCGCGCGAGCGCGTAGATGGACGCGGCCTGCTCAGGCGCAGCGACTGTCGCGAGCACCGCCCCGGCCACCAGCAGGCGAGGATCCTTCACCGAGACAGGCCGGCTCGAGCCGAAGCGCTCGGCGATGCGGCGCGCCTGCTCGTGCTCGCGCGGGCCGAAGTCGAGTCCGGCGATGGACCGGAGCGGTTGGCCGCGGAGGCATGCGAGGCCTTGGAGGTGGAGGGACGCGCCCACCTGCCCGGCACGCTCGACGATGCTGCCCTCGTCGAAGCGCAGCCACCGACCGTCGGAGAGCGCAGCATAGAGCACATTGGGCTGCCCGTGGAGCGCGCGCCACCTCGCTTCCAGCGTGTCCGCTTGCTTGCCGTAGCCTATACGACCGAGGAGCTGGCAGCCCGCGAGCACGCGCACGTGGCCCGGCGGGTGCTCCTCGTACACGAGCGCGCCAGCCTCGCCCTGGTGCGCGATCGCGAGAGCACGGTCGGGCTCGTCGGGAGACGCGAACGACTGCATCATCGTGTGGACGTAGGCGGGGCCGAGCATCATCGTGCCGAACGCGTCGGCGAAAAGCTCTTCCATCCAGGCGGCCACGGCCCGCTCCGCCACGACATCGAGGCCGGCACGCAGCTCGTCGGCGCGTGGGAGCGACACGTTCGTGAGGAGGTTCAGCTTGATGCGGAGCTGTTGCGGGAGCCCATCGACACCGTGAAAGAAGTCGTGCGCGATCTCGTGCGCGATGGCCGGCCACGTCGAGATCTCCGTGCCGAACGACACCGGCAGCACGATCGTTGCGAGCCCGGCCGGGTCGTCGATTGACGCGAAGAACAGCTTGTCGCCATCGATTGCCGTCGCTGTGCGGTCGGACGCGAGCGCGATGTCACGCTGCCTGCAGTAATCGACGATGGGCGCATAGCTCGCGCTGGCCAGCGCGTCCGCGTCGTCGAGCAGCCCCGCGAGTGGACCGCGGCGCTCCTCCATCAGCTCCCGCACCATCGCAACGAGGGTCTCGTCACGCCGCATGCGCGCGAGCGCCTCGGGTGTGGGGTGCGCGTCGATGCGGAGCTGCGAGACGCGCCGCTCCGCGCGCTCCTCCAGGCCATCGAGCGTGGGCGCGAAGCGGAGGGTGTTGCGCCGCGTTGCGCAGGTTTCGCGGAGCCCGCGCGCAACCTCGAGGTGCGCGAGCGCGCGCGACAGGTAGGCCACGGTCTCCTCGCGCGCCTTCGCTGGCAGCACCGTCGCGGGCACAGACTTCTTCATCTTGGTGACCGCGATGGCCTGGCGCGCCGTGCCGCCGCCCGTGAGCCGCACGGCGATGCCGCGCACGAGAAAGAAGGCCAGCTCGAAGACGGCGACGATGAGGCGCCACAGCACCTCGCCATCAGAACGCTCGGCTCTGCGCGCCGTCGACCACGATGCATGCGCCGGCGACCCAGCTCGCGCGCGGCGAGCACAGGAACGCGACCACGTCGGCCACCTCGTCGGGCTTGCCGAACCGGCCGAATGGCAGCTCGGTGCGCAGGAACTCGGCGATCGCAGCGGGTTCGGCCTTTTGCCGCCGCTCCCAGCCACCGCCCTCGAACAGGATGGAGCCCGGCGCGACGCTGTTCACGCGGATGCCATCTGCGGCCAGCTCGCGCCCGAGCGCCTTGGCGAGGCTCATCTCGGCTGCCTTGGCGACGTTGTAGCTCGGTCCGCCGCCGGCCTCGCGTCCCCAGATCGATGTGACCAGCACGATCGAGGGGCCGCGCCCGCGGCGGAGATGAGGCACCGCTCCCTTCGCGAGGCGGAAGCCCGGCCACAGGTTGCGACCGAGGACGCTTTCCAGATCCTCGTCGCTGCTGGTGGCGAACGTGCGCGCGCCGGAGCCTCCCATGTTGTGCACGAGCAGGTCGAGCCCGCCGAGCAGCTCGATCGTCGCGGCCAGCGCGTGCTCGCAACCTGCCTTCGTCTCGAGATCGGCCGCGACCGCGTGTGCTCCGGTGAGCGGGGCCGCCCAGGCTGCGAGCGCGTCCAGGCCCCGCGCCACCCCAACGACCTGCGCCCCCTCCTCGACGAGCCGGGTCGCGATGGCACGGCCGATGCCGCGGCTCGCGCCGGTGACGAGGGCGCGTGCGCCCGTGAGCCCGAGGTCCATGCATCCCCAGTATACGGGCGCGACGGCGGAATCTCGATGGTACGATTTGCCCATGGAGCGCGCATCGTGAGTGACGAGGTGCTGGACGAGATCACCGAAGACGGCACCGCGCTGCGTCTCGTCGAGCGCGACCGCAAGCTCGTCGTGCTGAGCGGCGACACGGTGCTGTTCGGCGAGTCACGTCGGCGCGAAGATCGCGCGTTCGCCGAGTTCGCCCTCGCGCCGCTCGCGGGCCGCGACGATCTCGTCGTCACGCTCTGCGGTCTAGGCACCGGCCTCCTGCTCCGCGCGGTGCTCGACTTCCCTGGCATGCGGGAGGTCGAGGTCATCGAGCGCTCCGCAGCGGTGGTGAAGTGGGCACGCGGCTTCTTCGCGGTTGCCTCGGGGGGCGCTCCGCTCGACCCGCGCGTCACCATCCGCACCGGCGAGCTGTCCGCGGTGCTCGCAGCGGACGCGCCAACCGGTCGATTTGCCGCGCTGCTCGATCTCGACGACACGCTCGAGGCGCCGCGCAACGCGGCGGTGTACGCGGAAGCCGGCCTCGTTCGGCTCGCGTCCACCTTGCGCGGGGGCGGCGTTCTTGCGCTCGCGTCGACGCGCAAGGAGCAGGGGCTGCTGACGTTTCTGACGACGCACATGCAGAACGTCGCGCAGATCGCCGCGCCCGTGGATGCGGAGCCCGGCGCGCTCGACTTCTTCTATCGCGCGCGCCGCCCCGCCGCAGCGAAGCCGGCACCCGGCCGCAACTGAGTCCGCGAGGCGGCCGCGGTATCGCGCCTGGATGTCGCCTAGATGAGCTTCATCGAGAACCAGCTCTTCACCGAGACCTCGAAGGCCTCCTGTGACGCTGTGTCATCGGCAACGTTCGCCTTCTTGATGCGCTTGGCCTGGGCGTCGAGCTCGCGCTTCATGTCCGTGCGTGCATTCCCGGCGATGATGATCTGCTCGCTCGTGCGGCCGCGAACCGGCTTGTCCGCGAGGTCGAGCACCACGCGGCGCAGCTTCGCGTAGAGCGCGTCGCCGAGGAACAGGCGGACCTGGTCTTCCTGGTTGGTCATGCGCGCGAACCGCGCTGCCGCGTCGACGCTGGCCGAGGCGGCATGCTCGGCGGCGAGGCCGTACGCGATGCGCAGGACGATCGCGTCGTCGACTGACCCTGCTTCCTCGTGGTCGGGGATGATGTCGAGCTGCTGCAGCGAGTACGAAAGTGCGCCCGCGAGAAACCGCCGGCCCTGCCGCGCGATGCGCTCGTCACCCGTCAGCACGAACGTGGCGTCGAGATCTCCCGCGAGCTGCGAGGTCCACTCCACGAACTGGGTTGCTGCACGGTCGGTCATCGTCTCTCCATCGTTGGTGGGGCAAGACGATACCGGCTGCCGCGCCGCGCGGATAGGCCCCGTGTTCAGCGACAACGCTCGAAAGGGACCTCCGCTGGAGGTCTTTGCGCGGCAGCGAGGTAGATCCGCTCGGCGCGGCGGCTGCCATCGAGATACAGGTCGAACTTCGCGCAAGGCGTGTCGCGGGGCATACGGACGCGGATTCGCTCGTGCCCGTTCTTGGCGACCTCCACGTCGAACTGCAGGCCGCCCCCTTGCAGCGCGACCGTGTCGGCGAGGGTGCGGCGGTCGAGCGTGAGATCGCGCAGCTCGCCGCGCGTGGGGGTGACCGAGCCCTGGAAGCGGTGAGCACGATCGTTCGTGCGCAGCTCGACAACGAGCCAGGTGTCGTCGGTAGCGATGAAGTAACCGAGCTCGCCGGGCTGCGGATGCGAGGGGCCTTCGAGGGGGTGAGGCTGCCCGGCGCAGCCCGTGAGAGCAATGACGAGGACGAGGAGGCGCATGCGGCTCACAGAGGGGGAAGGCAGATCTTGCCGAGGCGCGCCGGGCCGCTCGCGCCCGTGGCGCCGGGGACGTTGGCGGCACGCCCCGTGACGCACTCGACGGCCAGGAGCGCGAAGGCGACGGCCTCCTTCATGCTGGCATCGATGCCGTGCTCGAGCAGCGGCGCGACGGGGATGGGATGCAAGAGACGCGCGATCGTCGCCATCAGCGTCCGGTTGTACGCGCCGCCTCCGGACACCCAGACCTCGTCGATCGGCCCGAGGAAGCGTCGGTAGCTCTCCGCGATCGCGTGCGCCGAGAACGCCGCGAGCGTGGCAAGCAGATCCACCGGCCGACGATCGGAGTTCGATGCAGCCCACGCGAGTGCTTGCGCCTTGCCGTAGCGCTCGCGGCCGGTGGACTTCGGGAGCGGCTGCGCCAGGTACGGATCGGCGAGCAGGTGGGTCAGGAGATCGAACTGAACCGTTCCCTGGGCGGACCAGCGGCCGTCACGGTCGATGTCGTCGAGCCCGGAGGACGCAAGCGGCGCCAGCGCATCGAGCAGCGCGTTGCCGGGCCCGTTGTCGAACGCCACCAGCTCGTCGAGTGACTCCGTGACGCGCGAGACGTTCGCGATGCCACCGATGTTCTGCATCGCGCGGCGCACGCCAGGCTTGCGGAACAGGCGCCAGTCGACCCAGGGCACGAGGGGCGCGCCCTCGCCGCCGAGCGCGATGTCGGCGACGCGGAAATCGCCCACGGTGATGGCGCGCGAGCGCGCGGCGATGATGGCGGGCTCGGCGAGCTGCAGCGTCGAGGGCGTGCCGCCGCGGGGGCACTGGGATGGCGGCTGGTGCCATACGGTCTGACCGTGGCTGCCGACCAGGTCGATGCGCTCGCCTTCGCGCAGCGAGGCGTGCAGCGGCACGAGCGCAGAGGCGAACCGCTCGCCGAGCCAGGCGTTGCCGTCGCAGAGCTCGCGGGTCGACGCCGACAGCAGAGAGAACAGGCGCTCTCGATCGGTGCCGTGCGGCGTCGCGTGGAACGCGCGCACGCGCACGGCGGCGTCGGGCGCAGGCCCGTCCACCTCGACGAGCGCGGCGTCGATGGCGTCCATGGACGTACCCGACATGAGCCCCGCGACGAGCCAGCGCGGCCGGGCAAGCAGATCGACGAGCGGGTGGGCCATCAGCGGCGCGCGCCTCGCAGGAGGTCGGTGACCTCGCGGACCGCACCGTCGCCGCCCGGGCGCCGCGTGACGTAGTCGACTGCCGAGCGCACCTCGTCGGGCGCGTCCGGCACCGTGAAGGAGATGGCGACCTCTCGTAGCAGCGGCAGGTCGGAGAGCTCGTCACCCATGAAAGCCGTGTCCGCGGGGGCGAGGCGCAGCGTGGCGAGGAGCTCGTGGAACGTCGCGACCTTGTCGACGAGCCCGAAATAGGCATGCTCGAGCCGCAGGCCACGGGCTCTATCGCGCGCGGACGGGACGTCGCCGGCCGACAGGATCGCGACCTGGACGCCGGCCTCGCGGAGGAGTCCGATGCCGACGCCGTCCTTCACGCTGAAGCGCTGCGAGAACACGCCCGGGCCGCTCCAGTAGAGATGGCCATCGGTGAGGACCCCATCGACGTCGAGGCAGAGCAGCTTCACGGCCGCGAGGCGCGCAGGATCCGGGTTTTGCACGGACAGAGGATGCCACGCCACGAGACAGCCCGCGATTTTCGGGGCGACGCCCTGTCATTCTGGATACAGAGGTGTCAAAGACCCGCACATGTGGGTGCCCAGACGGCCTGCCAGCGTCGCTGTCGAATGCCTCTTGACGCCCTGGAGAGTGTTGAATATAATTTTCAATATCACCCGATGTTGATCTGCATCTGCAAAGGCCTCTCGGACCGCGCCATCCACGGAACCATCCGTGCGGGGGCCACGACCGTCGAAGAGATCGGACGTGCGTGTGGCGCAGGCACCGACTGCGGCACCTGTCAGGACGCGCTCGAGGTTGCGATAGCCGATGTGATCTCGCCCCGGCACCTGGTCGAAAGCGGCAGACAGCACGCGCCCCTTCGGGCACGATGTCACCGGTCCGAGCGCGACGCTGCGTAGCCGTTTCCTGCGGCAGTCGCCCGGCACTCAATCGAGCTGAAAGAGACCGCGCATGAAGGGTAACGATCAGGTCCTGGACATCCTCAACGAGGTGCTGACCGGCGAGCTCACCGCCGTCAACCAGTACTTCATCCACGCAAAGATGTGTCACAACTGGGGCTACGAGCGCCTGCACAAGAAGGTGCGCGCCGAGTCCATCGACGAGATGCGCCACGCCGAGGCCCTCATCGAGCGCATCCTTTATCTCGACGGCGTTCCGAACCTGCAGCGGCTGTGGAAGCTCGCCGTCGGGCAGACGGTGAAGGAGCAGCTCGAGGCGGACCTGAACGTCGAGAAGCTCGCGATCGAGCGCCTCAACCGCGGTGTCGAGCTCGCCCGGAACGTCTCCGACAACGGCAGCCGCGAGCTGCTGGAGCGGATCCTCGTCTCCGAGGAGGAGCACGCCGACTGGCTCGAGGCGCAGCTCACGCTCATCCAGCAGGTCGGTGAGCCCAACTACCTCGCACAGCAGATCAAGCTCGAGGCGTAGGCGCCTCTTACACCCATGCGCTTCTCCACGCGGGCAGAGCTCGCCACGTGGCTCGAGGCGCACGGTCTGCTGCACCTCCAGCGGGCGTCAATTGAAGCTGCCGCCCCTCGGCTCGAGCCGAGCGCGTGGCAGCGCCTCGCCATCGTCGGCGCGCGCCACCTGCTCCTCGAGCTGGCCACCGACGAGGATGACTGCGCGTGGGCGCACCCCATCGGCGCGCAGCTCCGCGAAGCCGTCGCGCGTACCCTCGACGACGCCAGGCTGGACGCGGAGCGCGCGCGCGCAGACCGGGCACGCTTCCAACTGCCAGCCGACCCGACCGCGCTGGAGCTGCATCACCGGCTCCTCGCGCTGCGCGCGACGTTCCCCGCCTCGGTCGCGCCACGGCTCGTGCTGCCCGTCGTCCAGGCAGCTGCCGCCGGCTTCCGGGTCGAGGAGGCGCTCCAGGTGGCGAGCGATCGCGGCGTCTTCGTGCGGCCGTTCGTCCAGCTCGTGGTCGACGAGACCGCGCCATCGGTGGCGTGTACCTGTGGGCGCGCGCCCTGCGTCCACGGCCTCGCGACGATCGACGCCGCGCTCGTGTGGCTCCACGCTGCCCCGGCACCGTTGCTCCGCGAGCTCGCGCGACCGAGCTGGGAGCGCACGTTGCGCGAGCTGGAGGAGGTGCTGGAAGAAGAGGGCCCCCGGCGGGGCATCGAGCTCTTCTTCCGCCTGCGCCTCGTCGATGACGTGGGCGTCGAGGTGGAGGCCTGGGTACACCGCCACGGCAAGACGGGGCAGCGCGGCGCGGGCAAGCGCGCCTCGCCGCGCGCGCTGCTGCTCGAGCACGGGCCGCGCCTTGCGCCCGAGGACGCGAAGATCGTGTCGCTGCTCTCCGACGGGCTGGCATCGCGCGCGCTCCTCGAGTCGCTCATCGCGCACTCGCGTCTCGTGCTCGCCGACGATCCGGACCGGGTCGTCCGCATCGATCGCGCGCCCATCGGACTCGTCGCGGAGGCGCGCAATGGTGCCGTGCGCGTGACGGCGGGGCTCGAGGGTGCGCCGCTCCCGGCTGCGCTCCTCGATCGTGCTCGTAAGGGTCGCCCCGACGACGTCCTGTTCGTGTGGGACGCGGGGCGGCTCACGCTGCTCGACCTGTCGGCGGAGCTGCGCGCCTTGCTCCGCGTGCTCGCTCGCAACGGAGACCTCTTCCCACCCGCTGCGCAGCCGGCGCTGGTGGAGTCGCTGGCGCGCTGGGCGCAACGGATACCCGTCGCGCTGCCGCGCAGCCTCATGGGTGAGCGGGTGCCCATCGATCCACGCCCGGTGCTGCGCCTCACGCCCGGGGGCGGAGAGGTGCTCGTCGAGCTGCTCGCACGCCCGCTCCTCGACGGGCCGACCTTCGTGCCCGGCCACGGCGCGCGCGACGTGCACGTGCGCCGCGACGGCAAGGCGCTGCACGCGGTGCGCGATCTCGCGCGCGAGTGCGGGGCCGCGCAGGCGCTCATCGACGCGCTGCCCCTGCGCGCGGAGCAGGTGCGGCCGTTCTGCTGGCTCTTCGACGACGTGCAGGATGTGCTCGCACTGGTATCGGCCTGCGCCGAGCGCGAGCCGCCGCCGGAGCTGCTGTGGGTCGGCACGCCGATACGCATCATCGGGAGCGCCCGTGCCGACGCGCTCAAGGTGACAGTCGTGCACAAGCGAGAGTGGTTCGGGGCGCTGGGTGGCCTCAGCGTCGCGGGTGAGCGGGTCGAGCTGGCGCGGCTGCTCGAGGCCGCGCGCAAGAAACAGCGCTGGGTGCTCACCGAGTCGAGGTCGTACGTGGAGGTCGCCAAGGAGCTGCAGAAGCTGCTCGTCGCGCTCGACGATCACGCGCGCGTCAAGGCACTTCACGTCGAGCTCGGCGCTGCGGCGCTCCCCTCGTTGCACGCGCTCGCGCACGCCGGTGCCTTCATCGATCCCGACGACACGTTCAGGACGCTGTCAGCGCGGATCCGTGCGGCCGATGCTGTGCCGCCGGTGGTGCCGCCGACACTTCGCGCCGAGCTGCGGCCGTATCAGCGCGACGGCTACGAGTGGCTCGCGCGTCTTGCTGCATGGGGCGGCGGCGGGATCCTCGCCGACGACATGGGCCTCGGAAAGACGGTGCAAGCGCTCGCGCTGCTCCTCCATCGCGCAGGTGAGGGCCCGGCGCTCGTGGTCGCGCCCACGTCGGTCGCCTTCAACTGGCGAGACGAGGCGCAGCGCTTCGCCCCGTCGCTGAAGCTGCACCTCTACGCGGACGCGTCCGATCGCGCGGCGCTGCTGCGCACCCTCGGCGCTGGGGACGTGCTGGTCGTGAGCTACGCGCTCATGACCCGAGACCTTGCAGGCCGGAGGTTCGCCACCGTTATCTTCGACGAGGCGCAGAACCTCAAGAACCCCGCGACGCGCCGCGCCCGTGCGGCCCGCACGCTCGACGCGGGTGCGCGTTTCGCGCTCTCGGGCACGCCGCTCGAGAACCACCTCGGCGAGCTGTGGAGCCTCTTCTCCATCGTCTTTCCGTCGCTGCTCGGCCCGTGGGATGCCTTCCGCGAGCAGCACGCGCTGCCCATCGAGCGTGGGGTCGACCCGGAGGCTCCCGCGCGGCTGGCGCGCATCATCGCGCCGTTTCTCTTGCGCCGGACCAAGGGAGCCGTCGAGGCGGAGCTGCCGCCGCGCACGGAGGTGCGCGTGCCGGTCGTGCTCTCGACCGCGGAGTGGACGATGTACGAGGACGCCCGCCTCGCGACGCTCTCCGACCTGGAGACACGAGCTTCGGTGCTGAAGGAGCAGGAGCGACGGGTCGACATCCTTGCCGCGCTCACGCGCCTGCGGCTGCTCGCGTCGCACCCGCGGCTCCACGACCGGACGTCCGACGTCCCGTCCTCGAAGCTCGAGCGGTTCCTCGCGCTGGTCGACGAGCTGCGCGCCGGGTCCCAGCGCGCGCTCGTCTTCAGCCAGTTCACGTCGCACCTCGCGCTCGTGCGGCGCGCGCTCGACGAGCGCGGCATCGCGTACGAGTACCTCGACGGCTCGACCCCGGCAAAGGCCCGCGAGCGGCACGTCCGCGCCTTCCAGGAGGGGAGCGCACCGCTGTTTCTGGTATCGCTGAAGGCCGGGGGCTCGGGCCTCAACCTGACGGCCGCGAGCAATGTCATCCACCTCGATCCGTGGTGGAACCCGGCGGTCGAGGATCAGGCCTCGGATCGCGCGCACCGCCTCGGCCAGACGAAGCCCGTCACCATCTATCGCCTGGTCGCGCTCGGCACGATCGAGGAGACGATGGTCGGCCTCCACGAGCACAAGCGCGCGCTCGTCGACTCCGTGCTGCGCGAGACCGCCCGCGTGGGCAAGGTGAGCACGACCGAGCTCGTCGGCCTGCTGGAGACGACGGGCCGCACGCTCTCCGCCCACGTCGCGCAGGATTCTCGACATGCCCGCAGTGTCTCGTCGGGCTTGCCTCGGCCCGGAGCGTGAGGCATGACTGACCAATGGCCGCGATCAAGACGTACAAGGAGTTCTGGCCCTACTACGCCGGCGAGCACGCGCATCCGCTGTGCCGTCGCCTGCACTTCATCGGCACCACGCTCGTCATGCTCATCGCGGTCGCGGCGCTCTTCACACACCGTTACTGGTTGTTCGCGATGATGCCCGTCGCCGGGTACGGCTTCGCCTGGGTCGGCCACTTCGTCGTCGAGAAGAACCGCCCGGCCACGTTCACGTATCCCTTCTGGTCGCTCGGCTCCGACTTCGTGCTGTGGTGGAAGATGGCCACGCTGAAGATGGACGACGAGAACGAGAAGCTCGGCATCCGCTGGGTGTCGCCCGAGGCGCGACAGCGCGTCTGAGCTGCCGACCGCCCCGCTCAGTTGGCGATGGCGACGGGGCCGGGCTGCAGCGGCTGGAACTGCTCCTCGACGAGGCGGGCGTAGAGGCCGCGCTTGCCGACGAGCTCGGCGTGGGTGCCGCGCTCCACGATGCGGCCGCGATCGAAGACGAGGATCTGGTCGGCGCGGATGACGGTGGAGAGGCGGTGCGCGATGGCGAGCGTGGTGCGGCCGCGCGTGAGCGGCTCGAGTGCAGCCTGCAGGAGGCGCTCCGACACGGAGTCCAGCGCGGACGTGGCCTCGTCGAGCAGCACGACCGGTGAGCCCTTGAGGAGCACGCGCGCGACGGCGATGCGCTGGCGCTCGCCGCCCGAGAGCTTGTACCCGCGCTCGCCGACGATGGTGTCGTAGCCGAGCGCGAGCTCGACGATGCGGTCGTGGATCTGCGCGGCCTTCGCGGCCTCGACGACCTCCTCGTCGGTGGCCTCGGGGCGGGCGTAGCGGAGATTCTCGCGGATGGACGAGTGAAAGAGAAACGTCTCCTGCGAGACGAGGCCGATCGCGCCGGCGACGGAGCCGAGCTCGAGCTCGCGGAGGTCGTGGCCGTCGAGCGTGACCTTGCCGCGCTGCGGATCGTAGAGCCGCGCGATGAGCTGGATCGCGGTGCTCTTGCCCGCGCCCGACGGGCCGACGAGCGCGGTGAGCCTGCCAGGTGGCGCGACGAACGTGACGCCGTCGAGCGCGGGCCGGTTGGCACCGTCGTACGTGAAGCGGACGTCGTCGAAGGCGACCTCGCCGCGGGCGACCGGGAGTCCAACCGGTCCATCGGCGATCTCGACGGGCAGATCGAGGTATTCGAAGATGCGCTCGAACAGCGCCAGCGAGCTCTGCACCTGCACCTGCACGCTGAAGAGGCGCGACAGCGGGAAGAAGAGGCGGTTCTGCAGCGTGACGAACGCGACGATGGAGCCGAGCGTGAGCTGACCCGCGTCGAGCTTCTTGCCGCCGAGGTAGTAGATGGCTGCAGGCGCGACGGCCCAGAAGGTCTGCGTCATCACCCAGAAGACCTGGGCGATCATCGTCTTCCGCAGCTCGAGCCGCATGAGCGCGCGCGTCGTCTCGTCGAAGCGGTCGAGCTCTCGGCGCTGTCGACCGAACGTCTTCGTCAGGAGCGCGCCCGAGACGCTGAGCGTCTCCTCGAGCAGCGCCGAGAGGTCGGCCACCTTGGCCTGTGACTCCTTCGACAGCGCGCGCCGTAGCCGACCCGCCTTGCGCGTCGGGTAGATGAACAGCGGCATCATCACGAGGCACACGCAGGTGAGCCGCCAGTCCATGGCCAGCATCAGCGCGACGGTGGTGATGACGATCACGACCGCGTTGAGGAGCTCGCTCGCCGTGTTGGTCACCAGATCCTGCACGCCGGTGACGTCGGATGTGACGCGCGACAGGATCTCGCCCGAGCGCGTGTCCGTGAAGAACCGGAGCGACATGCGCTGCAGGTGGCTGTACATGCGCACCCGCAGCGAGAACATCATCTTCTGGCCGACGGTGGTCGAGAGCCACGTCTGCGCGGTGTCGATGAGCCCCGAGAGCACCGTGATGCCGATCATGCCGAGACAGAGCACGAAGAGCAGGTGCATGTCGTGCTGCGGGAGCGCGCGGTCGATGATGCTGCGCACGAGCAGCGGCGATGCGAGCCCGGTGACCGACGCGACGGCGCCGGTCAGCGCGACGACGCCCGCGGCGGGCCAGTGCTCGCGGAACAGGCCCGCGACGCGGCCGATGGATGCGCCCTTCTTCATTTCGCGGCCAGCCAGTCCTGGGGGCGCAGCCAGGAGGTGAGGGTGGCCTCGTCGGTGCCCTCGTCGAAGCGCGCGTCGTACTGCCAGCGCACGAGCGGCGGCAGCGACATGAGAATCGACTCGACTCGACCGTCGGTCTTGAGGCCGAAGATCGTGCCGCGGTCGTACAGCAGGTTGAACTCGACGTAGCGACCGCGCCGCAGGAGCTGGAACTGCCGCTCGCGATCTCCGTGCGCGTCGTGGCGACGACGCTCGACGATGGGCAGGTACGCGTCGAGGAACGCGTCGCCGCACTCCCGCACGAATGCGAATGTCTGCTCCGCGTCGCCGGCGAGGTGATCGAAGAAGAGGCCGCCTACGCCGCGCGTCTCCTGGCGATGGGGCAGGAAGAAGTACTCGTCGCACCACGCCTTGAAGCGGTCGTAGTGCGCGGGGTCGTGTGCATCGCAGGCGCGCTTCCACGTGCGGTGGAAGTGCTGCACGTCCTCCAGTACCGGATAGTAGGGCGTGAGATCCGCGCCGCCGCCGAACCAGGACGTGGCCCCGCGCCGCAGGCACCGGAAGTTGGCGTGCACGGTCGGGATGCGCGGGGAGCGGGGATGCAGGACCAGCGAGATGCCCGTCGCGACGAATGCGAGACCATCGCCGGGCATCGAGCCCGCGAAGTCGGGCCGCAGCTCGCCGTGCACGAGCGAGAAGTTCACGCCCGCCTTCTCGAACAGCGTGCCGCCCTCGAGCACACGGCTCCGCCCGCCGCCGCCTCCGGTGCGCTCCCAGCGATCTTCCAGGAAGCGCGCGCTGCCGTCCGCCGCCTCGAGCGCGGTGGTGATGCGGTCTTGCAACCCCTGGAAGTAATCGGCGGCGCGGGTCTCGATCATCTCGGTCGGCTCATCGTAAGCATCTCGACGGCACGGCGCACCGCGGAAATTGCGCGGAAGTGCAGGCTTGGTACTCTGTTACGCCATGCGCGTGACCTTCTGGGGTGTTCGAGGCTCGGTGCCCACACCCGGCCCGCGTACGGTGCGCTACGGCGGCAACACGTCGGCCATCCAGGTCGTGCTGATGGATGGCACGTGCGTCCTCCTCGACGGCGGCACCGGCCTGCGCGAGCTCGGGCGATCTCTCGAGGGTGTGAGCGCTCTGCCCACCTTCCACCTCCTCGTGACGCACGTGCACTGGGACCATGTGCTCGGCGTGCCGTTCTTCGCGCCGCTCTACCGCACGGACACCAAGATGATCTTTCACCCCGCCGGTGGAGATCACGCGCAGCTCTACGGCCCCGAACAGCTCTTCGACGGGCGACGCTTCCCGCTGAAGCTCAGCCAGGTGCCGTCCGAGATCACGCGCGCAAAGGTGGAGGGACCGCTCGCAACACGCACCATCGGCTCCGCGCGCCTCACGGCGATCGGCCTCAACCACCCGGGCGGCTCCACCGGCTATCGCCTCGACGATGCCGACGGCAGCTCACTCGTGCTCTACACCGACAACGAGCTCGTGCCGCCCGGCGCCTCGCATATCGATCCACCCAGCTCGGTGGAGGCACTCGTGGACTTTGCACGCGGTGCGACGCTCCTCGTGCACGACGCCCAGTACGTCGAGGCGGATTTCCCACGGAAGCTCGGGTGGGGACACTCCACCGTGCCGGCGGTGCTCGAGCTCGGGCGCATCTGCGAGGTGCGCGGGCTCGCGCTCTACCACCACGATCCCGATCGCGACGACGACACGCTGGCCGCCATCGACCAGGCAGCAGCGATGTGGTGGTCGGAGCGGGTGGGCCAGGGTGTCGCGTTCGTCGCGCGCGAAGGTTTGTCGCTCGACGTCCGTCGCGACGGCGTCACGGCCGTCTGAGACAGCTCACGGCCGTCTGAGACAGCTCACGGCGTCACGCTCAGCGAGCCGCTACGCCAGCCGACGCCACCGCGGTCGTCGCGCAGGACGGCCCAGAAGTGCACCGTGCCGGGTGCCTTCGTCTTCCACTTCGTGGTCGCCTCGACGACAGGGACCTGCGTGGCGCACGCCGACTGCGTGGTGCAGCCGTCCGGGTCGAACGTGGACCGCCCGCCGTCGATCGCGCCGCCGTCGGTGAACCAGGAGAGCGAGAGTGCCTCGTAGTGGCCGTCGACGATCTCGGACGCGTCATCGCTGCGGGTTGCGTGCAGCGTCGCGCTCTTCGTGGGGATGGCGACCTCGGCTGTGCCGTCCAGCGGCTCCGCGGCGCCGTCGGCCAGCGTGAAGCTGAATGACGCGAGGCTCGGGTTGCGGTTGGTAGCGGTCGAGACGCCCACGCGCTTGTACGCGATGACGCAGTGATCGGGATCGGTCGGCAGGCCGCCATGCGCGAGCGTGCCGAGGTAGCAGGCCGCCGCGTCGCTGTCGGCCGCGACGTACGTGACGAGGAGCTCGCCGGCGTCGAGCAGCGCGGCGGTGGGCGTGACGCTCGCGGTTGCGTCGTGCCCGAGCGTGCACAGCGTACCGTCGACGGTGGCGCCGCACGGTGCAGGGAGCGCGCGCCGGCCGAGCTCGGTGAAGCCACACGGCGTCGTCGACGTGGCGCCGGGGTCGGTGCGACAGGCGAGCCAGAGGTACGACGTGGCGCCGATGGTGAGGGTCTGCAGCGTCGTGCTCTGCCGCGGGGCCACCGTAGCGGGCTCGGCCTGGATCGCGAGCACGCGGAGCTTGTCGATGAAGCTCTGGGCGGGCAGGTTGTCGGAGCAGCCGCAGAGGAACGCCGCCGAGAGCCACACATGACGCATCGTCAGCGCGGCAGCTCGAACGTCCAGGTGTACGCCTGGATGACATACGCCGCGGGCTTGCCGTCGGTGCCGATGGCGGGCTTGAAGTGACACTTGTGCCGCAGCGCGTTGATTGCGGCCTGGTCGAGCCCGTGCCCGAGTCCGGAGAGCAGCTTGATGTCGTGCACCTTGCCCGACTCGTCGAGCTCCACCTTCAGCTTGACCTCGCCCTCGATGCCGAGCTGCTCGGCCTCCGGCGGATAGCTGACGGTGCGCGCGCAGGCTTCGCCGTCGATCTCGGGCAGCGTCTTGATGTAGACGTCGCTCTTCGGTGAGTAGGTGGGACCGACGGGGCCGGGCGTCCCGTTGCCGCCGACGAGCGGCTTCACCGGACCGGTCCCGAGCTTCGACGGATCGGCGTTCACGGTGTTGCCCTTCGGGATGACGGGCCCGTCGCCCTCGTTGGAAAGCTCGGTGTCGGGCAGCCCGAAGACCGGCTTCTGTGGCTCCTTCGGCGGCTCGGCGGCCGGCTTCGTGGTGGGCGCCACGACGGGAGCCGGCGCGTTCTTCACCTTCGGGACGACCTTCTCGGGCTCGGGCGGCGGGTCGGGAAGCTTCGCCTTCGTGAGCGTGGGCTCGGGCGGCTTCGGCGGCTGCAAGATCTCCACCTCGACGCGCGACGAAGTGCGGCCGTTCTTCACCGGGACCGACACGAGCAACCATGCGACGACCGCGTGCAGCCCGAGGGCGCCGAGCGCGGCGAGCGTATCGATGCGGCGGAACACGATATGAGACCCGGGCTGTGCCTTCGCCTTGCGCTACGTCGGGTCTGTGTTCAGCGCGAACTTCACGACCTTGAGCTGCTTCACGAGGTCGACGATGTGCACCACGTCCCCGTAGGCGATGCCCTTGTCCGCCGAGATGACGGCCTGGAGGTCCTTGTTCTTGTCGACCATGGGCGGCACCAGCGCGCGCAGCCTGGCCTCGTCGCTCTTCTCGCCGTTCACGAACAGGTCGTAGCCCGCGTCGGTGCGCTGGAGCGCGATCGCCAGCGTGGACTTCGGCGTGTCCTTGTCGCTGGTGGCTGCCTTCGGCAGGTTCACCTTGATGGACGGGGTGCTGACGAGCTTCGGCACCGTGATCATGAAGACGATGAGGAGCACGAGCACGATGTCGACGAGCGGGGTGACGTTGATGTCGGCGATGATGTTGTCGCCGCCTTCGTCGGTGTATGCGGCGCCGCCAGCCACTACTTCACCCCGGCGCTGCGCTCGCTCTTCTTCTCGTCCGGTCCGCCGCGCCCCCCGAGGCGCGAGTGCAGCTCGGTGAGGATGGTGTGAGCGAGGTTGTCGACGCCGGACATCGTGGCGCGGACGCGGCGGTTGAACACGTTGAAGCCGACGACGGCCGGGATGGCGACGAGGAGACCGATTGCGGTGGCGACGAGCGCCTCGAACACGCCGGACATGACCGCGTTGGCCGCTTCACCGGCCGCACCCTGCGTCGCGGTGAGATCGTGCGAGGCCTTGATGATGCCGAGGACGGTGCCGAACAGGCCGATGAACGGCGTGTTGTTGCCGAGCGTACCGAGGACGGCGAGGTTGCGCTCGAGCTTGAGGCGCTCGACTGCCTTCGTGGCCAGCATGGCCTCCCCTACGGCATCGGGGCCGTAGTCGATCTCCTCGAGACCGGCGGCAGCCACGCGCTCCTCGACGGTGTGCGTGTCCTTTAGCCGTGCGCGCGCACCGGCGAGGTCCCCCTTGCGAAGGAGGCGCCTGAGCTCGTCGGCCAGCGGGCCCGAGTCGACGCGGTGCGTGGCAAAATAGTAGGTGCGCTCGATCATGATCGCGATCGAGACGATGGACAGCACGATGAGGACCCAGAGTACCCACTCGGATCCGAGAAGCGTGAAGGAGAGGAAACGTTCAGTCAGTCGCATGTGGAGCCGAGCCTCCGGGAGTGCCGGTTATACGGCGAATCGTCCGAGGTGGGAACCTGTCCTACATCGAACGGAAGCCACCTCGATCAAGTTTGACGGCACGCGTGCCAAAAGGTTGCACAGCGCGCCTCCGGGACGCGTCAGCTCGTCGGCGAGAGCGAGCGGCGCAGACACCACGAGGCCTGGCTCGTCGAGGTCGCCGAGGCCAGCTCGGCACAGGGTCCCGTGTACGGCGTCGAGTACGACTTCACCGTCGACGGCGTCGTGCAGGCCCACGAGGCCAACGTGTAGCGCTTCGCCTGCAACGAGCACGACCACGTGATGCTCGAGGCCTCGTACGGCGACCCCGCCGATGGCGGGCTCATCCACTCTTCCAGAGGCTTCGTCACCTCGACCGACGTCATCGGCTGTTTTGCAGTGCCGGGGTGCGGCCCGACCGCACCGTGAGCCCTCCTCGGGTCTTCGCCGCGCTCGGGGCGCGCCGTCGACGCGCGAATCAGGACTTCGAGATGTCGAGGTAGATGCGCGCGCTCTTGTTGTCGGGATCCTCGACGAGGATGGCTTCCCACTCCGTGCGTGCCTCGGCGTTGCGGCCGAGCGAGTAGAGCATGACACCGAGGTTCACGCGCGCCGGCAGGTAGCGTGGCGACTGCACCTTGCACGCCTGGTACTCGGCAAGAGCGGCCTCCTTGTCACCCGCATCACGGAGCGTGGACGCGAGCTTGTTGCGCAGGTCGACGAACGTCGGGCACAGCGCGAGCGCCTTCTCGTACTCGTGCTTCGCCTCGTCGAGCATGCCGAGCCCCACGTAGGCGTCGCCGGTCGCGGCGTGCATGTTGGCGACCTTGCCCTTGGCGAACGGGTCGAGGTAGCGCGGCTCGGCGCGCGAGGTGGCGATGGCCTTCGCGTAGATCTCGCGAGCTTCGACGTAGCGCCCGAGGTCGTTGAGCGTGACCGCGAGGTTGAGAGCCGCCTCGGTGTACCGCGGGTTCACCGACAGCGCTTCTTTGAACGCGTGCTCGGCCTGCGAGAAGCGAGACGCCGAGTGATGGATCACGCCGAGCATGTTGAACATGTCGGCGAAGCCTCGGTGCTCGCGCACGATCTGCTCGAGAAGCGGCGCGGCCTTGTCGTACTCGCGGGCTTCGTAGTGCTCGCGCGCGAGGTGCATGTTCTGTCGGAGGCGGTCGTCCATGGTGGGTACGGGCTCCTCGTTACTGCGCGCCGCTCGGCGGCGGGGTGTTGTTCTGTGGTGCGGGAGACGTGGTGGCAGGCGACGTCGGCGTGCCCGAGTGCGCGGCCGGGTCCGTCGCACCGCTGTCGGGCGGGAGCAGTCCCGCTTTCGGGTCG
>JAYTLP010000055.1:0-11222 GCA_043729375.1 Myxococcales bacterium | reverse complement strand
CGGTGTCGATGGCCGGCGCTGCCAGGCCCGTCGAGGCGGGCGTTCCGCTGCCCGCGCTGTCGTGCGAGGCCTCGCCGACGCAGCTCCGGTACGGCCACGTCGACGTGCAGCTCGACGCGAAGGCGCGCACGGCGACGCTCACCATCACGGGTCCCTCGGCACCTGCGCCTGCAGACGCCGCCGCCGCGCGCAAGCTCGGGGGCGACCTGTGGCACCTGCGTGCCTTCCGCGAGCTCGACGACGCGCTCTTGCGCCTGCGCTTCAACCACGAGGAGGTTGGCCTCGTGCTCGTGAAGACGCGCGGCAGCGCCGAGCTCGTCCTTCAGCACGACAAGTTCGTCGCCGACCACGATCATGATCGCTTCGTGCGCGAGGTGCGGCTCAAGGTGTCGCGCGTCATGCGGCGCTTCGACCTCACCGCGCGCAGCCTGTTCGCCGTGATGGACCCCGAGAGCTGCTTCTCGGGCTCCCTGCTCGAGCTCGCGCTGGCCTGCGATCGTCGCTACATGCTCGACGACGCCTCGCGCCCCGTGCACGTGCAGGCAGGCGCGCTCTCCGGTGGTGCCCTGCCGATGTGGAGCAAGCTGACCCGCCTTTCTTCCCTCGGTCTCGAGGAGGAGCTCGACGGTCTGAAGCGCAAGCAGCTGTCGGCCACCGAAGCGGACGAGGCCGGGCTCGTGACCGTGCTCGCCGACGACATCGACTTCGACGACGCACTGCGCATGGCCATCGAGGAGCGTGCCTCGCTCTCGCCGGACGCTCTCACCGGCATGGAAGCGTCGTTCCGATTCGTCGGCCCGGAGACGATGGAGACCAAGATCTTCGGTCGTCTGTCTGCCTGGCAGAACTGGATCTTCACCCGCCCCAACGCCACCGGCGAGATGGGCGCGCTCTCCCTGTACGGCCGCCCCGAACGCCCCAGCTTCGACTGGAGGAGGACTTAAATCATGACCACCGTCGCCACGGTCTCCGAAGACAAGATCCCCAACAACGTCAACCTTTCCTCGGACAAGCGCCTCCAGCGCGCGCTCGAGCAGTGGCTACCCAACTATCTGTCGTGGTGGAACGACGTGGGGCCCGAAGGCTTCCAGGCCAAGGACGTGTACCTGCGCACTGCCGTCTCCGTCGACACCGACGGCTGGGCGCACTTCGATCACGTGAAGATGCCCGACTACCGCTGGGGCATCTTTCGCACGCCGCAGCAGGAGGGCAAGACAATCGGCTTCGGCGATCACATGGGACAGCCCGTGTGGAACGAGGTCCCCGGCGAGTACCGGAACATGCTCCGGCGCATCATCGTCACGCAGGCGGACACAGAGCCGGCCTCGGTGGAGCAGCAGCGCATGCTCGGCAAGAGTGCCCCGTCGCTGTACGACATGCGCAACCTCTTCCAGGTGAACGTCGAGGAAGGTCGCCATTTGTGGGCGATGGTCTATCTGCTCCAGTCGTACTTCGGCAAGGACGGCCGCGAGGAGGCCGACGCACTGCTGGAGCGTCGCTCGGGGGACAGCGACAAGCCACGCATCCTCGGGGCCTTCAACCACCCCATCACCACGTGGCTCGACTTCTTCTTCTTCACGATGTTCACGGACCGCGACGGCAAGTACCAGCTCTACGCGCTCGCGGAATCCGCGTTCGATCCGCTCGCGCGCACCACTCGCTTCATGCTCACCGAGGAGGCGCACCACATGTTCGTCGGCGAGACCGGCGTCGATCGTGTCGTCACGCGAACGGCCCAGCTCATGGCCGAGGGCATGGACCCGGCGCAGCACGGCGCGATGCCGATCGTGCTCCTCCAGAAGTATCTCAACCTCTGGTTCAGCCTCTCGGAAGATCTGTTCGGCGGCGAGATCTCGTCCAACGCGGCCGACTTCTTCGCATCGGGCCTGAAGGGCCGGTACAAGGAGGCGCAGCACGACGAGCACAAGGTGCTCACTGGCGACTACCGCATGACCGTGCTCGACGGTGGCAAGCTCGTCGAGAAGGACGTGCCGATGCGCACCGCGATGAACGAGGTGCTCCGCGACAACTACGTCGACGACTGCCAGCGTGCTGTCGACAAGTGGAATCGGACGCTCGCCAGGAACAACTGCGAGGCGCGCCTGCGCCTGCCGTCGCGGCGCTTCCACCGCAACCAGGGTCTCTTCGCGATGTCGACCTCGGGCGTCGCATTCGACATGGACGGCAAGATCATCGACATGGCCGAGTGGAACGCGCGGAAAGGGCAGTGGCTGCCGACCGCGGAGGACATCGAGTACGTCGAGTCGCTGATGAAGCCGGTCACCGAGCCGGGCAAGATCGCGAGCTGGGTCGCCCCGCCGACCAAGGGCGTGAACGGGCAGCCCTTCGAGTACGAGTACGTCCGCTAAACGCGGTATGATCCGTCCTCGGTCATGAGCGCCCGCAAGAAGGCCAAGCCCCAGCGCAAGCCCACCCGGAAGGTGGCGGCAAAGCGTGGGCCCGGACCAAAGCCCAGGGCGACAGTCGAAAAGACGAAGCGTCGGGTGCCGGCGCCTCGTCTCGGGGCCGGCATCGCGCCTTTCGTCGAGGAGCTCGAGGTTGCGCTCGGCGAGCTGCGGCGACTCTCCACCGAGCTCGTATCGACGCGCCGCGAGCTCAACGATGAGTCGGCGACGGGCCGCGGGGTGGAGGGTTCGCTCCGAAGCCAGCTCGAGGCGTTGCGAGTCGAGCTCAAGACCGCGCGAGCCGAGCTGGAGATTGCGCAGGCCAGCACGCGGCGCGCCGAGAGTCGGCTCGAGTCCGCAGCCGAGGCCGAGGTGCGCGCAAAGCAGGCGCAGCGGGAGGCCGAGCACGCGGCCGATCGAGCGCGCGACGAGCTTCTCTGGGCCCGCCGCGCGAACGACAAGGGGCCGCAGCGACCGACCGGTGGCGACACCTAGCAGGCTCCACGCACGGCTGCTCTTCGCTGCCTGCCTCGTCTGCGCGACGAGCGTCGCAAACGCCGAGCCCGCACAGGCTACTGTCCGGCTGCGCGGGGCCACGCTGTTGCGCGGTAGCCGTGCTCCGATCGAGGGTGCCACGGTCGTGGCCATCGCGGAGGATGACTGGAAGCGCGATGGCGCCTCCGCAGCCCATCCGCTCACCACCACCACGGACGCCCACGGCGCGTTCGAGCTGCAGGGCCTCCACAAGGGCCGCTGGCACGTCATCGTCGTCGCGGCGCAGGCCAGGCGCTGGGAGACCGACGAGACGTTCGCGGATCAGCAGCTCGTCACCGTGCAGTACTACCTCGAACCCGTTGCGTATGCTTCGTCCGCGTTCCATTCGACGGTGCGCGCCGATCCGAACAAGGAGGAGCTGAGCCGCGTCACGCTGCGCACCGAGGAGCTCATGAAGCTGCCCGGCAGCTTCGGCGATGCGCTGCGTGCGCTGGAAGATCTCCCCGGTGTTGCGCGCGCCCCCTTCAACTCGGGCCTGCTCATCATCCGCGGCGCGAAGCCTACGGACAGCCGGGTCTACCTGTCCGGCGGTGAAGTGCCGCAGCTCTACCACTTCGGTGGGCTGCGCTCGGTCATCCCATCGGAGCTCATCGATCGCGTCGACTACTTCCCCGGCAACTTCTCTGTCCGCTGGGGTCGCGCCATCGGCGGCGCCGTCGACCTCGACCTCCGCTCGCCGCGTCGAGATCGTTTGCACGGTTCCGCCGAGCTGAACATCTTCGACGCTGGCGCGGTGCTCGAAGGCCCGCTCGGCAAGGGCAGCTTCTTCCTCGCGGTGCGCCGCAGCTACGTCGACGCGGTGCTCGCGGCCATGCCGGTGAGCGGCCTCAGCTTCCAGTCGGCGCCCGTGTACTACGACTACCAGGCCGCTCTCGAGTACCCGCTCGGCCCCGGCCGTATCCGCGCGCTCGTGTCCGGATCCGACGACCGACTCAAGCTCGTGTTCGACAAGCCTGCGGACAGCGACCCGCTCGTCTCCAGCTTCGGCACGCACATCGCCTATCACCGCGCTCAGCTCCGCTGGACCGGCACGCTCGCCGGGTGGCAGCTCTTCCTGCAGAACTCGACGGGATATACGGCACAAGATGGTACCGTCGGCCGCGCGCTCCAGTTCGACGTCTCGAACGTCGGCACCGACTTCCGGCTCGAGGGCCGTCACAAGCTCGGCGCACGCTTTCACTTGCTCGTCGGTGTCGACACCCAGTACGCCCGCGTGCGGCTGTCCAACCGCGCACCCGCGGCACCTCGCGAGGGGCAGATCGTCTCGCCCGTCTCCGCGTCCACTCTCGTCGAGACGTCGCAGCGGTTCAACATCGGCAACGTGGGCGCGTTCGCGGAGCTCATGTGGAAGCCGAAGGAGAGCGTGACCGTCACCGCCGGGCTGCGCTTCGACTACTACTCGTCGATCCCGCTCCCATCGTTCGACCCGCGCCTCACCGGGCGCTTTCGGCTCGCGCAGTACACCTGGCTCAAGGCGGGCGTGGGACTCTACTCGCAGGCGCCGGCGGCCACGGACTACAATCCGTCGTACGGCAACCCGTCGCTGCGCCCCGAGCGCGCCCTCCACGCGTCCGTCTCCGTCGAGCAGGCGCTCTGGCGCGGCCTGCAGCTCGAGGTCGGCGGGTTCTACAAGCGCCTCTGGGATCTCGCAGCGGTGTCGAACGAGCACACCATCCGCAACGGTGCGGCCGCGGCCGAGCACGTGGCATCGATCGGCTCGGGGCGCATCTACGGCGGGGAGCTGCTTTTGCGACAGCAGCTCTCGAAGTACTTCTTCGGCTGGGTGTCGTACACGCTCATGCGCTCGCAGCGACGCGACTGCGTCGGCTGCTCGCTGCGCACCTTCGACTTCGATCAGACCCACGTGCTCATCGTCGCTGCCCACGGCTACCTGCCCCGTGGCTTCGAGATCGGTGTGCGCTTCCGGTACATCACCGGGTTCCCTCAGACGAGGCCGTACGGCGGCTACTACGACGCGGACGCCGACGTGTACAACGCAGCGCAGGGACCGCCGAACACGGGCCGGCTCGCGTCGTTCAACTCGCTCGACCTTCGCGCGGACAAGACGTTCCTCTTCAAGAAATGGGTGCTGAAGCTCTATCTCGACGTCACGAACGTGTACAACCGTCGCAACGACGAGGTCGCGCAGCTGAGCTACGACTACACCCGCTCGACGCCCATCAAGGGTCTGCCCATCATTCCTTCGTTCGGCGTCCGCGGAGAGTTTTGACGTGAAGCGCCTCCTCCTCTCGATGCTGCTCTGCACCGGGTGCGTGCATTACGTGACGACAGAATGCCCGACGTGCCGCGTGCTGCACCCGCGTCACACGGGTCGCGAGCCGGCGCTGCCCACGATCAAGCCCGGCACGAAGCGGCTCTTCGTCGTGGTGCCGGGTGGGCTCGGCTACTCGTGGGAGTGGACCCCCGCCGTGACGCGCCTCGCTGGCGTTCCGGACGCCGAGTTCGTCGTGTACTGGTGGGAGCCGTACGGCACCCTCGACGCCGCGCGCAAGGACCTCGTGCGCTACGTCAACGATCTGATCACGCCCGTGTCCCCGCGCGCGCTCGAGGAGGTTGTGATCGTGGCGCACTCGATAGGTGGCATCGTCGCCGCACACGCCGCGCACGACCTTCGGCCGCCGTCCGGGGTGCATGTCAGGGTCGCCACCATCGGCACGCCGTTCGCGGGCATGGTCGGCGCTGGCTACGCCGATGTCCTCTCGTCGATCGGGCTGTTCTCGGTCTACGCCCCGTGGCTACGCTACCCGGCACCCGCGGACGGCGTCGAGATCATCGAGTACCGCACGTCGTGGCCCGACGATCCAGTGATGAAGCCTCGTCTGGGTCACCAGCCTGCGCCCCCCGGCATCGGCCCGCAGCCTCGACGCACCGTGCAGCTCCCGCGAATGGACCACAACGCCTGCGTCGACCTCGTCGTGCAGCGGCTGGTGGACCGGGTCGACTGACGAAGGGTCTTCTACAGGATGCAGTCGCAGCAGAGTCCGGCGGCGATCCTCGACAGCCCGGCCTGCAACGTCGCGGCGTCGCCGGCGCCGTAGTACAGCGTGACGCCGCTCGGATCGACGGCGTCGAAGCCCACTCCGCCCTCTGCGGTGGTGCAGCTCGTCGCAAAGTTCCTGGCGGTGCGCCCCGCGCAGGCCATGCGGTCGAGGAGCCGTGGGTTCGTTCCCTCCGGCGTCGTGTTCTGCGCACCGAAGCCGACGGTGAACCTCGCGATGCCTTGCGCATCGAGCTCCCGCGGTACGCCGAACGGGCCCGCAACGGGACACGACGCATGGAAGTCTGCGTTGTCGGTGACGAGAACGGCATACCTCTTCGGGCCGATCGACAGCGCCTTCAGCTCGGTAGCAGCCGTCCCGAGCTGGCACGACGCGTTCGAGAGCGGCGCGTTCGGCAGGCGCTGGGTCGGCGTTCAGCGCCGCGCCAGCGACGAGCCCGGCGGGTACTTTTGCAGGAGGATTCGGCCCGTGAGCTTGCACCACGTATAGTTCACCACGTAGTGCAGGAAGAACACCTCCCAGAAGAAGCGCAGGAGGCCGCGGTTCACCCGTCGCGCGTCCGTCAGCACGACCAGGTGCGGGTCGTAGCGCGTATCCCCCACCTTCGACAGCGACGAGAACAGCGCGATCTCGTCGCCGCCGACGAGGAGGCGCGTGTCGAAGCCGGCCGAGCGCTCGTACGCGGCGCGCCGGAAGGCGACGTTCGTCCCGACGGCGTACACGGCGCGGCGCGCGAAGAAGCTCACGACCCGCCACCATGCGTACCAGAACCAGATGACGAACGGCGCCCAGGCACGGCCGTCCACGTAGCGCGCGGGGCCTGTGAGGCCCACGAGCTGCGCATCGGCGGCGAAGGCAGCCCGGATGCGCGTCAGCCAGTCGGGCGGACAGACGGAGTCTGCGTCAAGGATGGCGACGATGGCACCGCGCGCGGCCGCGACCCCTGCTGCCTTGGCGTGCACCGCCCCGCGCGTCGGCTCACAGAGCACCCGCACGAACGCATGGCTCGCCGCCAGCTCCGCCGTGTGGTCGGTCGAGCCGTTGTCCACCACGATCACCTCCGGTTGCGGGCCCTCGAGCGCGGCGATAGCGAGCAGGCACCGCGGAAGCAGCCGCTCCTCGTCGTGGGCTGCCACGACGATCGTCACGTCGGAAAGATCGGTCACCAGGAGGGAGCTTTGCTCGCAGCGCCCGGACGCGCAACAGCATGATCGAGAGCGAGCGGCTGCCGGGGTTCACGGTGGAGAGTCCGGACGGGGTCGAACGCCGGTTTCCGGACGGCCGAGCATGCGTGCTCGTCGTCGAGGACGAGGCGTCCCAGATGCAGCGCCAGCGGGCTCACGAGATCATCGGCCGCCACGAGGTCGAGGTCGTCGCAATCGCGGACGTGGGGCGCTACCGGCGCTGGCCCGCGCGCAGCTTCGCCCTCGCAGCCATCCGCAAGACCCAGGCGCAGGAAGGCGTCCCGGTATGGCTCGACTGGAACGACGCGGTGCGCTCGGCGCTCTCGCTGCCGCCCGGCGTCACGGCATTCGTGGTGGTGAGTGCAGACGGGCGAGTGACGTTCTGCGCGCACGGCATGCTCGACCCGGCCGAGCAGCAGGCGCTCGAGCGCGCGCTTCGGACGCTCTCCTGAACGAATCCCGTTGGCCACGATGCCTACGCTCTACGCTGTGCGCGCCAACGCAGGAGGAGCTGCACGCCGCCTCGCGAGAAGCGGTCGAGGTCGAGGAACTCGCCGACACCCTGTTTGCCTCCGAGCTCGGCCACGTAGCGCGCGTAGAACGGCGTGCGGTCGAGCCAGCGAGCGACCGTGGCTCGGTCCTCTCCGACTGCAAAGCTCGTCGGTGCGACGAGGCCCCACCCCGTCGGGACGCCCGCTCCGTGCATCGCGTCGCGGGCGATGACCCGATCGTGCTCGACGACGAAGCCGCGCGGCTCGCCGACGCGCGGCTCGACCGCGTAGAGGATGCGCGCGTCTCGGCCGTCGGAGAACCGCGCCCACGACCAGCGCGAAAACGCTTCCTCGAGGCGGCCGTCCCCCCAGTTGCCGTCGTGATAGCCGCGTCCCTGAAAGGAGAAGTTCGGGCGCTCGAACTCGACCTCGAACGGCGCGCTCGGCGTCTGCACCTGCCATTGGTGGCTGGCACCATCGGGCGCGCGTGCCAGCTCCACGGCTGATGGCTTGCTGAAACCGGGCGCGAGGCGGAACCGCCCGCGCAGCGCGCGTCCGAACCCGAGCCCGCTCCAGAACACCGGAGCAGAGCGCGTCGACAGCTCGCCCTCGATCGAGCCGTCGTCGAAAAAGCGCAGGTGGCAGTCGCCGATGGAGAGCGAGCGGTCGTCGCTGGTGAGGCGCGCTGCGGGATACTCCGCCATCGTCCAGCCGACCTGCCTGTCATTCTCGTACAGCGCGAGGTGCACGCCGAGGTGCTCCGTGGGGTGCACGGCCTCCCCTCGCCTGGCGCGCGCGTTCAACCACGGCGAGAACACCGAGCCGACGAGGAAGATCGCGGTGAAGCCGCGTCGCCCATCGTCAGCGAGGCCGTCGACGTACCACCAGCGGTATCCACGCGACGGCAGCGCGGCGATGGCAGCGCGCGGCGAGTTCACGGCTGCGGCTTGCCCGTGAGCTCGTCCGCGAGCGCGTCCGCGCCGTACACCTTGCGGAGCGCCTCCAGGATCGCCGCCGAATGCACACTCACCGCGCGATCGGATCCACCGCGATACACGAAGACGTTTGCCAGCGACTCGAGGTTGCCGTCGAAGACGAGTCCCACGATTTCGGCGGCCTGGTTCACGAGCGGGCTGCCCGAGTTGCCGCCGATGATGTCGTTCGAGGACACGAGATTCATCGGCGTGAGCGGCTTGAGCTTCGGCTTCGCCGCGACCCAGCGTGCCGGGAGCTCGTAGGGCAGCTTGCCGGCCGCTCGCTGCGACTTGAGGAAGAGGCCGGCAATCATCGTGAAGGGCGGGATGCCGCGCGTGCCCTCGCGGTACCCCTCGACCTTGCCGAACGAGAGACGCAGGGTGCCCGTCGCGTCCGGAGGCACCCCCGGCCCGTCGAGCGCGAGCTGAGCACGCGCGATCCGCCCGAGGGCGAGCTCCTCCGGCGCCTCCACCTCGTCCTCCATCTTCGTGCGCAGCGCGCGTGCCTCTGGATCGAGCGCGCGCGCGAACGCGAGGAGCGGATCCTTCGCGGCATCCTGCGCGGCGCGGCCTGCCGCCATCTGCTTGCGGAACGCCACGTCGAACAGCTTGGTGCCGCGCACGAGCTCCCTCGCACGCACCGCCGGCGTCTTCTTCTGCAAGGCCAGCTTCACGACGGGGTCGTTGCTGCCCAGCTTTTGCGCGAGCTGCTCGAGCGCCGAGCGCAGCTGCTCCTCTTCGAGCTCGAGGTGCACCGGAGCGGGCGAGTACAGCCACAGCTCGAGCGCGGGGCGCGCCGCATCGCCGTACTCGCGCAGCCGCTTCTCGCTCGGCTTCTCCTGCTCGTCGACGAGACGCACGAGGGCACGGGCGATCTTGAACAGCGACGCGTTGAACGGGTTCGGCTCCACTGCGCTGCTGCGCGCGCGCCTCCCCTCCTCGAGAAGGTAGCGTGGCGTGAGCTTGCGCGCGACCTGCTCTGCCTGGTCGATGACGCTCCACGCGTCGCTCGCGCCCTTCTGCTCCGGCTTCTCGGCAACGCGCTTCCGCAGCTCGTCCTCGACCGCGATGCGACGCTTCATGAGCGCAGCGTCCGAGAGGCCCGCAACGTAGCCGCGGATCGCCTTGAGGCTGTTGTCCACGGAGAACGCCACCTTTCGCGCATCGCGCTCGGCATCCGGCCCGCGCTCGGCGTAGCGCGCGAGGAGCTGCTGCTGTCGCTCGAGATCGACCACGACCGCTGGATAGAGCACATCGCGGTAGGTCTCGAGCATGGCGCGCGTGGCGAGCCGCGCCGTCGAGCCGGGGTGGCCGGACGTGAACACGAGCTCGCCTTCGCGCGCGCCCACGGGGCTCCACTTGAGGTAGTGGGCCGGCGCAACCGGCTTGCCACCCTCGTAGACGCGGAAAAGCGCGACATCGAGATCGTAGCGAGGAAACGTGAAGTTGTCGGGATCGCCGCCGAAGAACGCGATGGCGAACTCGGGCGCGAAGACGAGCCGCACGTCGGTGTACTTCCGGTACTTGTAGAGGTCGTAGCGGCCGCCGCGGTACAGCGTGACGACGTCGCAGCGCTGGGTACCGGCGGCGGCGCAGCGTTTCTCGATGCCCGCGATGATCTCGCCTCGTGCCCTCGCCGCCTCGGCGTCGGTGAGGCCCTTGTCGCGCGCGACGACCTCTTCGGTGACGTTCTCGATGGTCGTGAGCACGTTCAGCTCGAGGTCCGGGCAGCGGAGCTCGTCGGCGGCGGCCTTCGCGTGGAAGCCATCGCGGTGATAGTCGTGCTCGCTTGCGCCGAGCTTTGCGATGCAGTCCGCGCCCACGTGGTGGTTGGTCATCACGAGGCCCGTTGCCGACACGAACGACCCCGAGCCGCCCGAGTCGAAGCGCACCGACGAGAGCCTCACGTGGTCGAGCCAGGCATCCGTGGGCAAAAAGCCGTAGCGCTCCCTCACTCGCTCGCGCGGAAACTGGTTGTAGGTCCACATCCCCTCGTCGGCGGACGCCCGGCTCGCGGCCCCGCCCGATATCCCGCCCACGAGCCAGACGGAACCGCACGCGAGCACGAACACGAGCACAGGTCGCAGCATGTCCGCCGTGGTACGACGGGCCCGACGACGAAGCAAGCCGAAGCGCTTGCCAGCAGCCCCGCTTCCGGCGCAGCATGAGGTCGTTCATCGTCGAGCACGATGTTCAAGCGCGCATAGCTCAGCTGGATAGAGCGTTGGCCTCCGGAGCCAAAGGTCGTAGGTTCGATTCCTACTGCGCGCGCCAGTCTCGCCACTGACTCGCCACCGTCCTTGCGGTAGTCTTCAACCGTGACGCAGGAAATCGACCGCCGGAGCACGGCCCGCACGCCCCTCGACATCTGGATTGAGGAGACCAGCGAGCACGCAACGTACTTCCAGCGCTCGGCAAACCTGTCGGCCGGCGGGCTCTACGTCGAGAACGGCATCCCGCAGCCGCTGGGCACGAAGATGTCGCTGCGCTTCTCGCTGCCCGACGACGCCACGCAGATTCGCGTCACCGCCGAGGTGGTCCGCATCGAGAAAGACACGCCGTTCGGCATGCACCTCAAGTTCCTCGAGCTCCA
>JAYTLP010000054.1:0-4860 GCA_043729375.1 Myxococcales bacterium | reverse complement strand
GTGTAGAGCCCGGGCGCCAGCGTCAGACCGGCCAGGTTGCCGCTCGACAGGTTGAGGTGGTCGGCCGGATTTCGGCCGGCGGCGTCCGTGTACGCGGTCTCCATGCTCGAGATGGCACTCGTGAGGTTCGAAGGGGTCGGGACGCCGTAGTTCGCGGCGTAGATCTTCCCGGGCGCGACGACGGAATCGGACGTCGAGAACTGCGTGGAAGGATCCGCGGCCTCGGCGAACCCGGTGAGCATCGTGGCGGCAGCCGGGCTCAGACCGACGTCACCACCCGTGATCATCGAGCCGGTGACGTTCGTGATCCCGGTCTTGGCGAGGAGCACGTAGGCCCCGGCGGACGCGAGGTTGGTGGAAGTGCCGAGCTCCACCGGAGCCGGGCCCAGACCTGCCGGGTTGGGTGGGTTGTTGACCGTCATGTCGGGGGCCAGCGTCGCGAGGTCGGCGAGCGCGAGGTCGGCATGGCCGAGATCGGAGCTGCCCGGGAGGGAGAGGTCGTTCTTTCCGGACTTCGCCCCGCCACACGCGCTACCGAGGAGGAGGGGAACGAACAAAAGACATGAGTTGATGGCGCTGCGCATTGGGCTCTCCATGACTAAGTGAGCGAAGCGCCCACGACGGGCGCACCGCTAAGGTGTTGCGATTGCACGAAGCAGCCACTTCGCGGCGCGAAGGGCAGGGAACGACGCTTCAGTGCAAGGTACAAGCTGTGAACGAAGCGCCGCTTGGCAAGGGCGGTCCCGCTGTGCTGCCGGGCTCCCGCGCCGTCATGTGTCCAGCATCACGGCGCGCTCGGCGCGGCCGCCGGCGCGACTTCGAGGAGCGCATCGCGCTCCACGATGGACGATGGCGCAACGCTCAGCGCTGCGATCACCTCGTCAACGCCCGCGGGCTTGACGAGGTGAGCGTCGAAGCCTGCGCGCGTCGAGCGCTCGCGGTCCGTGTCCTGGCCGAAGCCCGTGAGCGCGATGAGCCGGAGGCTCGTCCGCGTCGGCTTGGCGCGGATGCGACCGGCAAGCTCGTAGCCGTCCATGCCCGGCAGCCCGATGTCGAGGATGCCCACGTCCACCTGGTTCGTCGCGAGGAGCGACAGAGCGCTCGGCCCGTCGCTGGCGACGAAGACCTCGTGGCCCTTCATACGCAGCATGTATGCGAGCAGGTCGGCCGCGTCCACATTGTCGTCGACGAGCAGGATCCTTCGCGCAATCTGTCCCTCGACCGCCGGCTTCGCGGTGACCGCATGTTCCACCGCCGGGGCGATCGAGAGGGCCGGCAGCCGCACGACCACCGCGGTCCCGCAACCCGGCCCTTCGCTCCGCGCCTCGACGGTGCCGCCGTGCAGCTCGACGAGGTTTCGGACCAGCGCGAGCCCGAGCCCGAGCCCGCCTTGGGTCCGTTCGGCGGACGGCTTGGCCTGCACGAAGAGCTCGAAGACGTGATCGAGCATGTCGCGCTCGATGCCGATGCCGGTGTCGCTCACGATGAGCTCGAGCGTGTCGCTGGTACGGGTCGCAGTGATGGTGATGTCGCCGTTCGGCGGCGTGTAGCGCGCTGCATTCGTGAGCAGGTTGGAGACCACCTGCGCGATCCGGGCCGGATCGGCATCGAGCATCAGGCCTTCCGACTGCACCGCGAGGTGCAGTCGGTGCCCCTGCCGCTCCACGAGCGGGCTGGCCATCTCGACGGCCACGGCAACGATGGCGGCCAGCTCGACGGGTGCTCGCTGAAGCTCGACCTTGCCGCGCGTGATCCGCGAGACGTCGAGGAGGTCGTCCACGAGCCGGAGCACGTGCATCATGTGCCGATCGATGATCTCGTGCTCGCTCGTTCTCGGGTCGCCGCGCAGTCTCATGACCTCGAGCGCGGTGACGATGGGCGCGAGCGGGTTGCGCAGCTCGTGGCCGAGCATCGCCAGGAACTCGTCCTTCGCGTGGGCGGACTCCGCTGCGACCTCGAGCCCGTCGCGCGCCGACTCCGCGTCGTCTTCCGCGCGAAACGTGCGGAGGACGAGCCGCTCATTCGCGTCGCGCTGTGCACCGGCGATCCCGTCGTCGGCGCGCCGCTGGCGGAGCCGTCGCTCGGGACCGTCGTAGGCGCGGGTCATTGGCCGTCTTTCACACGAGTGGGCGTTCCGCTGAGGAGTCCGTCGTAGCCACGGAGCGGCTTGCCGATGACGATGTTGCCGCTGGCGTCGATCTCGTACTCGCGCAGGTCCTTGCTGTGGGCACTGCCGCGGATCTTGACGACCGCCAGGGCGCGCCGGATCTGGCCGTCGATCTCGAGGTAACGCTGCATCACGATCGCATCGCTGAGGAAGGCGATGCCGTGCGGGCTGAACATGAACGACGTGTACGTGTCGGGCAGCTCCACCGTCGACATGACGGTGACGCCCATGCCGGTCAGCGCGCCGATCATTCGGTACAGTGACTCGCGGAAGTCCTCACGGAAGGTGGGTGCAAGCGCGAGCTCGAGCCCGGACAGGGAGTCGATCACCGCGCGCTTTGCACCGACGCGCTCGACGGCATCGCGAAGCGCGGTGAGCGTCTCGTCGATGGAGAGGTCGAGCGGCCGGAGGTACAGGACCTCGAGCTTCTTCGTCTCGATGAGCTTGCGGAACTCGCCTCCGCGTGGCGTGGTGTGCAGGTAGTCGTTGGGGCGCTTCTCGAACACCGCGATGACGCCGGGCTCGTCGTGCTGGATGCCCTCGAGGATGAACTGGTTCGAGAGCACCGTCTTGCCCGAACCCGAGGGGCCGGCGACGAGCAACGAGTAGCCGTGGGGGATGCCGCCGGCCATCATGTCGTCGAGAGCCGGGACACCACTCTTCACGCGGTGCTCGAAGGGCGACTCCGTGTAAGTCACCTCGACCGGCTTCAGAATGCGTGGATAAACGGTGACGCCGTGCTCGGACAGCCGCATGGTCTGCAGGCCGGGGGTCTGCCCCTGCCCGCGCATCTTCACCACCTGGAGCTTTCGCACCACGGAGTTGCGCTCCACGGCCTGCGTGAGCTGCAGGATGCCGTCGGCGACCGTCGAGACCGCGTTGTCCTGCGTGTCGTTGTCGTCGTACTCGCCGAGGATGAACGTCGTCGCCTCGTAGCTCGTGAGCACCACGCCGAGCCGCTGCATGAAGTCCTGCATCGCGAGCTCTCCCGTGGAGTTCACGAGCGCCCGCCGTACGACGGCGCGGAAGGAGTCCACCACGACGATCCGGGGCTCGGCGCGATCGACCTCCACGATGATCCGCTTCAGCACCGCCTCCAGGCCCTCGTCGCTCTGCGCCTCCTCACCGAGGTTCAAGAACTCGATCGACTCGCCGACCTTCGACATGTCGAAGAACGAGTACTGCTGCTGGTAGCGCAGCATCTTGACGGGCGGCTCGCCGAGGATCGTGAAGAAGAGCGCCTTCCGCTCCGGGCTCGCATTCGCGAACATGATCTGCTGGCCGAGCGTCGTCTTGCCCGAGCCCGGGCTGCCGACGATGAGATTCAGCGAGAACTCCGGGATGCCTCCACCGAGCACCTCGTCGAGGCCCGGAACACCCGACGGCAACTTGGAAATCTCGACCCGGTCCTGCATCACTTTGTCTCCTTGAACGCGCTCTGCTCGAGCGTCGCAACGGCGGGTCGTAGCACCTGCCACACGAGCCGTTCGCCTATCAGTGCGCCCATCAGTGCAAGCGCCTCGCCGAACAGCGCCGTGGTTACTTCGGAGCCTCTCGCGGGCTCGAGCTCGCTCAACCGCGCGAGCACGTGCTCGTGGCATCGGGGGGTTTCGTAGGCGGCATCGACACCCGCGAGGATCTCCGCCAGCTCGGCGAACTCGGCTCTCGTCAGCTTCAGGCCACGTCCGAACACCGTCTGAAAGCCTGCCGTACCGACGAGCGGCGCGAGCCGGCCAGCGAGCGTTGCGTAGAGCGCGGCCGCATCTCCGCGCGCTGCGCCGACCCGGCTGGCCTCGAGCAGGCGCTGCGCGAGCTCGACGTGCGCTGAGGTTCTCTTCGTCATCGCCCGGGACCCCCGTAGCCCGCGCGACGAGTCCGCGTCAACAACCGGCTTTCCCCGCCGCCCCGAAGCTTTCGAGGATTTTTGCGATCCGCGCCGCGATGACGCTGCGGTCGAACGGCTTCTCCACCACCTGGTCCGCCATGCGCTCGATGAACTCCTGCGAGCGGGTGCCGACCGCACCACCCGTGATGAAGACCAAGCGCTTGCACAGCGCGGGACGGTGTTTGGTGACCCAGTCGTGGAAGTCCATACCGGTCATCCCGGGCATCATGAGGTCGCAGAAGACGACGTCGAAGAGCGCGCCGGCGTCGAGCAGGGCGACCGCGCTCTCGGCCGAGCTCAGCAAGACGACCTGATGATGGCGGGCGAGGATCCGCTGCAGCGCACGACCGACGTTCTCGTCGTCGTCGATGACGAGGACCCTCGCGGTGACCACGCTGGCCGCGGGTGCGGGCTCGCCCGGCCCTTCCTTCTGCGTAGCGTCGGCCGGAGGCAACCGGATGCGGAAGGACGTGCCCTTGCCGACCTCGCTCTCGACGGTCATTTCGCCGTCGTGAGCCGCGACGATGCCGTGTGAAATGGAGAGGCCGAGGCCGGTGCCCACGCCCACCGGCTTCGTGGTGAAGAAGGGGTCGTACATCTCCCGGATGGTCTGCGCCGACATCCCGCAGCCGGTGTCACGCACCTCGACGACAGCCTTGCCTGCCGCGTCGGTGTCGAGCACGACGCGGATCTCGTTCGCTTCCGGCGCGCCTGGCTCGATGGCCTGCATTGCGTTGACCAGCAGGTTCGCGAAGACCTGACCGAGCTGCCCGCTGTTGCAGCGGACGCGTGGGACTTGCCTGAAGTC
>JAYTLP010000053.1:0-5473 GCA_043729375.1 Myxococcales bacterium | reverse complement strand
CGGCGGTGGGGCCGCCGGTGACTCGCGCCCGGATCGATTCCGGGCGAAGCTAAAGGACATGCTCCGTTCGCTGCTCCTGGTCCTCGTGGCCATCTCCGCCTTCGGTTGCAAGAAGTCGTCGCACGCGACGACCGACGGGGGTGCCCCCGCGTCGCTGAGCGCGGAGGAGAAGATCCGCGCGGCCGAGCGTGGTGGCGCCATCGACCACGATCACGCGCTGCTCTATTACCTGTATGCCGCGACGGACAACCCGCTACTGCCCGCGAGGTACGAGGCGGACGGTCCCGACGACCGCCCGCTGCCCGAGCTCACCGCGGTGCTCAACGACGCGCAGTCTGACCTGCCGACCATGCCCGCGGAGCTGCAGGGCGCGTTCGCACCTTTTTTCGCGCGCCCCGATCACGCGGGCAGCGCCTGGCTCGGCGCCAGCACCGGGGTCACCTCTGCCTCGTACGGCGGCGTGCACACCGAGCGCGCCGGCAGCTCGCCGCAGCCCGCGTCGCCGGCCGTCGCGAGCGCGTCGTACGCCGGTTTCGTCGATTCCACGGCCGCCGTGCGCGTCTGGTATCCGACCGAGGCCCAGAAGCCGCTCGCGACCCAGATCGCCGCCGAGATCGACGCCGCGGGCATGTACACCAAGGAGCAAAAGATCATGGCCGCGACGCCGTGCGACGACGGCTTCCTCTCCAGCGTCGACAACGGCGGCTCGAGCGCGCTCGACATGTACATCGTCGATTTCCACACCGCGTTCCCGCACCGCATCGACGCACGTGCCGCGCGAGGCTTCGAGAGCACGCCCGCCGAGGCGACGCTCACGTTCGCGATGGACGTGCCCGAGCACTTCGGAGACGCGTGCACCACGAGCTACGTGCTGCTGCGCGACGGCGACTTCGGCGACTTCTACAAGGCCGCCGTCGCGCACGAGATGTTCCATGCCTTCCAGCACGGCGTGCCGGGCTGGATCTCTCGCAACAGCGCGAGCTGGAACTGGGTCGACGAGGCGACCGCCACGTGGGTCGAGGACCAGATCTACCCGAGCGTGAACAGCGAGCAGGAGTTCCTCGGGCACGCTGCGACCTCGAACTGGAACACGTCCCGCGGCTCGTTGCCGGACTGCGCGGGCGGGCGCCCCGAGGCAGGGCCGCTCGACTGCTCGGACCCGGTGAACAACCCGGCGTACTCGTCGTACCTGTTCTTCTTCGCGCTGACGCGGAGCCTGGGCGCGGACCCGGGAATCGTCGGCCAGCTCTACCACTCGCTCGGCATGCGGTCGCTCGATGCCGTGCGTGCCCTCGTGCCGAGCTTCGACGATGCGTTCAAGCAGTTCGCGCTGTGGAACCTCAACGAGGGCCCCGCCCTGCACTATAAGGACGTCGGCGCAGACTTCTCCACGAAGGACCTGTCGCAGAGCAACACGTGGCTCCCGCCCAGCCCGGGCGCGGAGGCCCCGCGCATCGCAGTCGGTCACGGCGACGACCTGTCTGTCGTGGTCGGCCCCACGCGCATCGGCTACTACGACCTGAAAGTCGACGACGGCGCCACCTCGGCCGCGTACGTGAAGCAGCTGTACCTCGACCTCTCCGAGCTGCACGGCAAGCCCGGCCTCGCACTGCAGGCCGTCATCGATCTCGGCCATCCCGGCGAGGCCGGCTACCGGCGCGTGGTCGAGGACTGGACGATGCTCACCGAGCGCAAGTTCTGCCGCGACCAAGCGGACCAGGTGGTCACGAAGATCATCCTCGTGGCGGACAACCCGGCCATCACGGGGAGTGCGATCACTGGCGCGGTGCACGGCCAGGCGAAGTCCGCGTGCGGCGAGTTCCAGGGCACGCTCGTGCAGAGTCAGATGGTGAACGGCACCTACACGGACCCGAAGCTCCCCGGCAAAGATGGCACGATCGGCGGCACCCTCACCGCGACCAGCAAGTGGAACATCACGTTCATGAACCGCGATCCCAACACGAACGACGCCATCTACGCCATCACGGCCGAGAACACCTTCGACGGCAGCTTCATGGCGAGCTTCTCGGGCGCGAACGATACGGCCGGAGGCTCGTACTCGCACGACGAGTCGTTCACGGCGAGCATCAGCTCGACTATCGGCAACCCCGCCGGCCCCGCAGATCCCTCGACGGTGAACCCGGACTACGGTCCGTCCGACCCCGGTACCATCGACGTCGACTCGCAGGGTAACTACCAGATCCTCTTCATCACGGGAAACGCCTTCGTGACCGCGTCAGACTCGCAGAAGTTCGTCACGACCACGAAGAACATCTACAACGCGGGCAACCCGGCCCCTGCCGGCTCGGGCTGCGGCGCGGACGAGGTCAACACGCAAACGTCGACCTACGACTCAGGCACCAACATCCGGCACGACGTCCAGATGTTCTGCACACACACCACGGGGGACTCTTCGAGCGACCCGAGCGTGCTGCGCCCCGCCGTCGGCCAGGTGGGGAGCAACATCGACCTTTTCTTCGGCAAGCTCGACGTCAACGGCCAGATCCACGGCACCGCGACCATCCCGTCGACGAGCTGCGAGCTGCTCGCGCTGAGCGCTTTCACCTCGAGCACCGCCACCTGCACCGCCAAGACGGTCATCCAGCTCGACGTGAAGCTGCCGGCCGCATCGTTCTAGAGGACGCGTGTGTCGAGCCGCTCCTCGGTGACGACGCCGCCCGTGGCCGACACGCGGTAGCAGGCGGCACCGGGCAGCGAGCTGACGGCGCCCACGAGCGTGGTGCCGGAGAAGTGCAGGGCCGCGCCATCGTCGGAGGCGTAGCCACCCGGGAGACCGGCTGCCACGAGCCGGTGGTAGGCAGGACGGCGCTGCGGGTCGCCGTCGTAGTGCGGACAGGCGCTGCCTGGGAGGAAGCCGAGACCCTCTCGCATGCCTTGCAGCGGGCCGAACGAATCGGTGACGCAGCTCTCGAACCAGCACAGCATACCGGCGCTCACACCCGAGAGCACTGCGCCGGCGTGCCACGCATCTCGAAGCAGCACGTCGAGCCCGTGGACCCGCCACCGCGCGAGCAGGTGTGCGGTATTGCCGCCGCCGACGTAGAAGACATCCTGCCCCGCGACGAACGCTGCGAGCTCCGCGCCACGGCGCGGACGGCTCGGCACTCCTCGCGCCTCGTCGAGCGTGAGGTCCGATGCAACACAGCGACGCCCGAGCGCGCGGTGGAAGCGTGCCACGCGGCCGGCATCGTCTCCGCTCGCCGTCGGGAGGAAGCACACTCGCGGGTTCGAGCGGCGTGCGAGACCGAGGACATAGTCGTCGAGCAGCGGGGTCGCCTCCGCCGAGAAGTCGCCTCCGCCGACCGCCACGAGGTGTCCCGTCATCGCTCGACGGTACACCCCACGTCCGCGGTTGACAGCGACGGCGCAGACGTAAAGGATGCGCGCTCGGATGGTCCGCACCTCCTACCTCGCGCGCAAGCTCTTCGAGCTCTCGGGCCTCGTCCCGGTCGGCGCATTCCTCGTCGAGCACCTCTACACGAACTTCCAGGCCGTCGGCCCGGGCGGTCAGGCGCGCTACGACCGGATCGTGGTCGATCTACAGAGCAACCCGCTCACCCTGTACCTCGAGATCTTCACCATCGCGCTGCCGCTCCTTTATCACGCGGGCTACGGTCTCCTCGTCGCCAGCAAGGCGAGGCCGAACAGTGGCGAGTACGGCTACTTGCGCAACTGGACCTTCGTGTTCCAGCGCATCACCGGCGTTCTTCTCCTCCTCTACATCGGCTATCACGTCTACAACACCCGCTTGCACCCGCTCGTGCACCCGGATGACCCGCTTCTTCAAAGAGTGGGTGGCGAGGCGCTCGTGTCGTCGGCCTACATGCATCACTACCTCGGCGAGAGGCTCCTCGGCATACCGCTGTTCTGGCTGTACGTCGTCGGTCTCGGCTGCGCCGTCTATCACTTTGGTAACGGCCTGTGGAACCTCGCGATCCACTGGGGCCTGACGGTGAGCCCCGCCTCGCAAAAGGTTTCCGGTTGGGCCTGTTCCGCGGCCGCAGCCGCGTTATTCTTCCTGGGCCTCCGATCTCTGTACGCCTTCACGCAAATGGGAGCTGGATAGATTCACATGGCCAATGCATCCGCTGAAAAACCTCGTTTCATCGTTGTCGGTGGGGGCCTCGCTGGCCTCATGTCGGTCATCAAGCTGGCCGAGGCCGGCTACGAGGTCGACATTTTCTCGTTCGTGCCGTGCAGGCGCTCGCACTCGGTGTGTGCGCAGGGCGGCATCAACGGCGCGGTCAACACGAAGGGCGAGGGCGACTCGCCCGAGATACACTTCGTCGACACGATCCGCGGCGGTGACTTCCTCGCGCACCAGCCGCCCGTCAAGGCGATGTGCTACGCGGCGCCCGGCATCATCTATCTCCTCGATCGCATGGGCGTGCCCTTCTCCCGCACCGAGGAAGGCCTCATCGACTTCCGCCGATTCGGGGGAACGCTGTTCAACCGTACTGCCTTCGCCGGCGCCACCACGGGACAGCAGCTCCTCTACGCGCTCGACGAGCAGGTCCGTCACCACGAGGTGGCCGGCCACGTCCATCGCCACGAGCGCCACGAGTTCGTGCACGCGGTCCTCGACGACAACGGCGTGTGCCGCGGCATCGTCGCCATGGACCTCATCACGATGAAGCTCGACACGTTCGCGGCGTCTGCGGTGTGCCTCGCCACCGGCGGACCAGGGCTCGTGTTCGGCAAGTCCACGAACTCCATCATCAACACCGGCACCGCCGCCTCCGTCGTTTACCAGCAGGGCGCAACGTTCGGCAACGGCGAGTTCATCCAGGTCCACCCGACGGCCATCGCGGGTCCCGACAAGCTGCGGCTCATCTCCGAGTCGCTGCGCGGCGAAGGCGCACGCGTCTGGGTGCCCCGCAAGGCCGGCGACACGCGCGCGCCCAACACCATCCCCTCGGCGGAGCGCCTCTACTTCCTCGAGGAGAAGTACCCCAAGTACAAGAACCTGGTGCCGCGCGACGTCGCCTCGCGCGAGATCTTCCTCGCGGTGCGCCACCAGGGCCTCGGCATCGGCGGCCGCGACGCCGTCTACCTCGACATCGTCAACCCCGACCTCGAGGTGTCGCACGGTCGCGGCGCCGACGAGATCGCGCACCGCGTGGCGGGCGTCGTCGATATCTACGAAAAGTTCGCCGGCGCCGACCCGCGCAAGGTACCGATGGAGGTCTTCCCCGCCGTGCACTACTCGATGGGTGGCCTGTGGATCGACTACGACCAGATGACCGACATCCCCGGCCTCTTCGCCGCTGGTGAGGTGAGCTATCAGTATCACGGCGCCAACCGCCTCGGCGCCAACTCGCTCATCTCGTGCCTGTACGAGGGCATGGTCACAGGGCCGAAGATGATCGCGTATGCCACCGCCGCCGAGCTGCCCGCCGTGTCCTCGAGCGTCTACGAGGGCCAGAAGAAGCAGATGGAAGCGAAGTACGAC
>JAYTLP010000052.1:0-12564 GCA_043729375.1 Myxococcales bacterium | reverse complement strand
GGGTCTGCTCTCGAGCGTGCCGCTCTCCTCGACGACGGTGCGCTCCGTGTGGTCGGCGAGCTCGTCGACGTACGCGCTCTCGACGGACCTGGTCGCAATCGGCGTGGCGACGCGGGTGCCGGTGGAGGGCGGCACGTCGACGTCGATGTCGGGGAACCACGACTCGGGCTGCGGCTCCGGCTGGAGCACGAGCGACAGCGACAGGCGGGGCGGGCCGTCATCGTCGTGCATCTCGACATGTGCGATGCGAGCCGTGAGCGAACGGCCGTCATCGCTGGCGCCGATCTGCAGCTCGACGCCGGCCTCGAGGAAGTCGAGCGAGCCGGCAAGGTCGACACCGGCATAGGTCGGTCCATCGCTGCGCTTGCTCAGATCGACGAACTCGATCCCCACGCCGTGATCCGCGAGGTCCGGAGGCATGGACACCCACACCACGCGACCCCGCACGGCCGCGTGACCCGGGAGCTCGCAGACGATCTCCTGACCGAGCTGCGGCGTCGGCACCACGTTCACGAACATGCCGCCGGGCGAAAGGTTGCGCGTCTCGCCGACGAGCGAGCCGCTGTCGTCGACAGGCTTCATCCACACGGCGCTGCGGTGTGGCGTACGCGGCTCGTGGCGCTCGTGCTTCTGTGGGCTGCTCATCCGTCGAGCGTGCCGACGGAAAGAGCCCAGGGCAAAAAAATTGGGTCGGTTCGATGAGTGCTTATGTAAGAGCCTCAGGCCTTGGTGCCCGCGGGCAAGAGGTGCGCGAAGAAGTCGTTGCCCTTGTCGTCGACGACGATGAAGGCGGGGAAGTCCTTCACCTCGATCTTCCACACGGCCTCCATGCCGAGCTCCGGGTACTCGAGGACCTCGACCTTCGTGATGCAGTCCTTGGCGAGGCGCGCGGCGGGACCGCCGATGGAGCCGAGGTAGAAGCCGCCGAACTTCATGCACGCGTCGGTGACGGTCCTGCTGCGGTTGCCCTTCGCCAGCATGACCAGGCTGCCGCCGTGCTGCTGAAAGAGGCCGACGTAGCTGTCCATGCGGCAGGCGGTCGTGGGGCCGAACGAGCCCGATGCCATGCCGGCGGGCGTCTTCGCAGGCCCCGCGTAGTAAACCGCGTGGTCCTTCAGGTACTGCGGCAAGCCCTCGCCGCGATCCAGGCGCTCCTTGATCTTCGCATGCGCGATGTCACGCGCGACGACGAGCGGGCCGCTCAGCGACAGGCGCGTCTTGACCGGGTGGCGTGAGAGCTGCGCGCGGATGGCGCTCATCGGCTGATTCAGATCCACGCGCACGACCTCGCCGCCGAGGTGCGACTCGTCGATCTCGGGGAGGTAGTGAGCCGGATCCCGCTCCAGCTGCTCGAGAAAGATGCCGTCCTTCGTGATCTTGCCGAGCGCCTGGCGATCGGCAGAGCACGAGACCGCGATGGCGACCGGGCAAGATGCACCGTGACGCGGCAGGCGAATCACACGCACGTCGTGGCAGAAGTACTTCCCGCCGAACTGCGCGCCGATGCCTTGCCGCTGCGTGAGCTGGAGCACCTGCGCTTCGAGCTCGAGATCACGAAAGCCTCGGCCCGTGTCGGCCCCCGTGGTCGGCAGCGTGTCGAGGTAGCGTGCCGAGGCGAGCTTCGCCGTCTTGAGCGCGTACTCGGCAGATGTGCCACCGACGACGATCGACAGGTGATAGGGCGGGCAGGCCGCGGTGCCGAGCGAGCGGATCTTCTCGTCGAGGAACTGCATCATCGACCCGGGGTTGAGAAGCGCCTTCGTCTCCTGGAAGAGGTAGCTCTTGTTCGCCGAGCCGCCGCCCTTGGCCATGAACAGGAACTTGTAGGCATCGCCGTCGACGGCAGACAGGTCGATCTCGGCCGGGAGGTTGGTGCCGGTGTTCTTCTCCTCGTACATCGACAGCGGCGCGAGCTGCGAGTAGCGGAGGTTGCTCGTGGTGTACGTGGCCTGCACGCCTGCGGCGAGCGCAGCCTCGTCGCCACCGCCGGTGAAGACGTTCTGCCCCTTCTTGCCCTTGATGATCGCAGTGCCGGTGTCCTGGCACATGGGCAGCACGCCGCCCGCCGCGATCGATGCGTTCTTCAGCAGGTCGAGCGCGACGAACTTGTCGTTGTCGGACGCCTCGGCGTCGTCGAGGATCTTGCGGAGCTGCGCGAGGTGGCCCGGCCGCAGGAGGTGGGCGATGTCGCGCATCGCTTCCTTCGCGAGCAAGGTCAGCGCCTCGGGCTCGACCCGCAGGAACGTCTGTCCGGCGGCCTCGAAGGTGGAGACGTGGTCGTTCGACAGGAGGCGGTAGGGCGTCTCGTCCTCGCCGAGCGGCAGGATCGTCTCGTAAGCGGCCATGACGCATCGAGTATCGGGTTTGCCGCCGAAGGTAAAGGGTCGGGCAGCGTAGTTTTGCTCGACGGCGGCGCTCGTCTTACGATGCTGCCAACCAGGAGAGTCCATGCGTCGCTCGTTGCCCCTCGTCCTCGCACTGTGCGTATCCGCCCCCGTCCTTGCCGCCAGCTACGAGATGAAAGATCTCGAGGCGCTCGAGAAGCAGGAGTCGTGGCAGGAGGCCATCGATCACCTCGGTGACATCGCGCCCTCGAAGCGCGACAAGAGCTGGGAGCGCATCGCCGAGAAGTCGGCGATCGCGGTGATGACGGGCCTCGACCCGTCGAAGGAAGGCCAGGGCCGGAGCAGCAGGCCGGCCCTCCCGCGCGCGCTATCGTTTTCCGACGAGTTCGCGGCGCGCTACCCGATCTTCAAGAAGTCGAAGGCGTTCATGGCCGCGCGTGCAGACGCGGCGCTGAAGGGCTTCAAGTACACGTTCAACGCCTCGAGCCACAGCGGGAGCGACGACCCGTGGCTCGAGCAGGTGAAGGCGTTCCAGCGGAGCGACACGACGAGCCCGGATGTGCCGCTCCGCATCGGCAAGCTCGTGAGCGGCCGGCTCGTCGGCCACGTGGCGATCCCGTTCTACAAGGCTGCTCTCGCGAGCAGCGGTGGTCTCTGCAAGGACGCAGACGTGAAGGCTGCCATCGTGTCCGCCATCACGAGCAACGTGTGGATGGACGACGCGCGACCCATGGCCGACAAGTGCTGGAGCGACGTGAAGGGCGGCATCGAGACCGAGGTGAAGAAGGAAGACGCCGACGAGGCTCGCAAGAACGCGTGCCCCGTGCTTGCCGCGCACAAGGTCGTCCTCGCCGAGTGCAAGTAGCTCAGGCGCGAAGCAGCGTCGCGCCCCACACGAAGCCGGCACCGAAGCCGAGGAGGCACACGAGATCGCCCGGTTGGATGCGCCCGGCTTTGCGGCACTCGTGCCACAGGATGGGGATCGTCGCTGCCGTCGTGTTCCCGTAGCGCTCGATGTTGTTGTAGACCTGCTCGTCCGAGAGCTTGAGCGCGTGCTGCACGGCCTCGCAGATACGCAGGTTGGCCTGGTGCGCGAGGCACAGCTTGATGTCGGAGACGCTGTGGCCGGTGCGCGCGAGGAGCTCGCGCACGACCTCCGGCAGCTTCGTGGCGGCGGCCTTGAAGACGCGGTGACCATCCATCTCGGGGATGTGCCGACCGTCGCGAATCATCTGCTCCGTGATGTACGGGCGGAAGGCGAAGCCCGACGGGACGTAGAGCTTGTCGGCGCTCGCGCCGTCGGTGTGCAGGATGGTGGCGATGACGTCGCGCTCGGCGTCCTCGTTGCGCTCGACGACCACTGCACCCGCGCCGTCGCCGAACAGGACGGTGCGACCCCGAAAACGTGTGGCGAACGCACGCTCCTCCGCGGTGGGCACGCGCGTGGTGTTCCCGACGAGGTACTCCACATCGAAAGGCATGAACCCGGAGTGCACCTCGGCGCCGACGAGGAGCACGCGGTGCGCGGCGCCGCAGCGCAGGAGCGCGTCGGCGAGCTGCATGCCGTGGACGAAGCCGGTGCACTGCTGGCGAATGTCGAGCGCGGGGATGTACCCGAGGCCGAGCTTGGTCTGGACGGACGTTCCGGTGCCGGGAAAGTAGTAGTCCGGGGTCATCGTCGCGACGATGAGGTAGTCGATGTCCGATGGCGTCAGGCCTGCGTCTGCGATGGCATCACGCCCCGCGCGGACGGCGAGGTCGGAGGTGCTGGTGCCTGCGGCGACGTAGTACCGCTCGCGGATCCCGGAGCGCTCCCGGATCCAGGCATCGGTGGTGTCGCAGACCTTCGCGAGCGCGTCGTTCGGGACGCGGTGCTCACCAAGAGCCATCCCGCTTCCGGTGACGGTTGTTCCCATCGGTCCAATGAAGTACCCGAATACCGGGGTAGGGTCCACGGCGCTGAATTAACCAGGTCGTCAACGCATCTTCGACTGCGAGGCAAGCGTTCGTCGTCCGCGACGGTGCGAATCGCTTGACACCCGGTACTCGCGCGCATTTGATAGCGCTCATGTCCTCCCTTCACTCGATTTTCGCCACGCTCGCAATTTCGGGCGTCCTGGCCGGCTGCGGTCAGACCAACCTCGACAAGCACATCAGCTGCCAGACGGCGACCGATTGCCCGAGCCAGGAGCAGATCGACCACACCGTGGTCGACGGCATGATCCAGTCCCCGCCGCTTGCCGAGTGCTGCAACAACGTCTGCGTCATTCCCTCGACGGGCTGCGACAGCCTCTACCGCTACGTCACGTCGAAGCACGACGTCGGCATGTGCGTCGCTGATCCGATGTGCCCGGTCCCGCCGGACATGGCGGTCCCGGTCGACATGTCGCAGCTCCCCGACGGCGGCTAGCGAGGGGGCGCGCTACGCCTTCGGGGCGGGCGCGCCGAACAGCGCTTCGAGGATGGGGCGGTCGCCCGAGATCGCCGTGCGCTGGCTGTAGAAGCCGAGGCCACGCTCGCCGCCGAGCTCCTCTCCTCCACCGGCGCGACCGGGACCCCCGTGCACGAGCTGCGGCAGCACCGTGCCGGGTCCGACCGCGTGGCCCTCGAGCTTCGACGAGCCGAGGAACAGGCGACCATGGTGTGCGGCCATGCCGAGCACCATCTCGCCGAGGAAGTCACGCTCGTCGGAGTAGACCGACGAGACGAGCCCGCCGCCCGACGCACGCAGCCAGCCCAGCGCCTCCTTCGAGGTGCGGTACGGCACGATCGTCGACACGGGGCCGAACACCTCGAGCTCGTGGACCACGTGGGCCTGCTGCGGGTCGGACACCTCGAACAGCGTGGGCGCGACGAAGAAGCCCTTGCCATCGGTGACACCGAGGAGGCCGCCGGGGCCGAAGTCGCTCCCGTCACCGCCGCAGAGCGCGCGACCCTCGGTGGCGAGCCGGGCGATGCCGCGGCGCACCTCGTCGCGCTGCGCGCGCGTCGCCACGGGCCCCATCGTCACGTCGTCACGCGAGGGATCACCGACCTTCGTGCGGGAGATGCGCTCGAGGAGGTCCTCGCGCGCTTCGGCGAGACGATCCGCGTGCACGAAGACGCGACGGATCGCCGTGCACTTCTGGCCGGTCTTCTGGGTCAGGTCGCGCGCGACGTCGGCGATGAACAGGTCGTAGCCGGCGTCACCGCGACCGAGGTCGGGCCCGAGGACCGCGGCGTTGAGGCTGTCCGTCTCGAGATTCACGCGCACGGAGTGAGCGACCACGCCCTTGTTGCCGCGGAGCCTGGCGCCCGTGTCGGACGAGCCGGTGAACGCAAGGCAGTCCTGGCCGGTGAGGCGGTCGAGCAGATCGCCGGTGGAGCCGAGCACGAGCTGGAAGGCGCCCTCGGGCAGCACGCTCGCCTCGAGCATGAGCTCGACGATGCGGCTCGCGACGAGCGCCGTGGCCGTGGCGGGCTTGGTGATGACGGGCATGCCAGCGAGCAGAGCGCACGCCGCCTTCTCCATCATGTTCCAGGCCGGGAAGTTGAAAGCGTTGACATGAACCGCGACGCCCTCGCGCGGCAAGAGGATATGGCGCCCCACGAAGCGGACCGAGCGCGTGAGCTGGATGGCGTCGCCGTCGAGCAGGACCTTGCGATCGCCGAGCGTCTTGCCGATCTCGGCGTAGGCGGCCAGCGTGCCGGAGGCGCCGTCGATATCGAATTTGGCGTCGGAGCGCGTGTTGCCGCCGTTGGTGATGGCGAGCTCGATGAGCTGATCGCGTGCACCATGGACGAGCTTGCCGATGGAGCGGACACGCTCGCCTCGCTCCGCGTACGTCATGGCCCGCAGCGCGGCGCCCCCGCGCTCGCGCGCGAAGCCGAGCGCCTGCCCGCTGTCGAAGCCGCCGGAGCGGATCTCGGCGATGGGGGCCTCCGACGTGGGGTCGAGCAGCACTTGCGGCGCCTCGGAGCCGTCCACGAAGTGTCCGCAAACATGGGAACGCAGCGTCTTCATGCGCGGCAATGTACACCAGGCGGCGGGATCCGCATCCGGAGCGATGCGTGTGGCTGAAATGCCCACGGGGGGGCCGAAGTCGTGGACATTGGCGCCACACGCAGTCGCATCCACTTCAACCTGTTCGGCTACTTAGACTCCGGCACATCCGCTGCATATCCCTCCTTCATCGCAAGGTCGAGCACGCCACGACCCGGCGAAAGACGACCACGCAGGAGTGTTTTCGGGAGCTCGTCCGGCTTTCGGTGATGAATCGCAACGCACCACCCCCGTAGCAAACAAAACAGGAGAACCACCATGATGAAGAACATCGCAATCGCCGCTGGCCTTATGTTCCTTGCCCACACCGGTCTCGCCTTTGCTGGCGACAAGATGGAGAAGACCGAGGAGACGACGTCCGCGGACGGCGCCGCCGTGAAGACGAAGAAGTCGAAGAAGACCAAGAAGAACATGGACGGCTCGGCCACGACGACGACGGAGTCGAAGACCGAAGTCACCAAGTAAGCTCGGTTTTCGCTTCACGAAGAAGGCCTCGTGGCTCTGCCACGGGGCCTTCTTCATTTGTGCCGTCTAGACGAACAGCTCGAGGAGCTGATGGACGACGCGTGCGGTGGCGCCCCACACCCGCTGGTCGCCCACGTGATACTCGTGCATCTCGTACTCGACGCCGTCCCACGCGTGGCGTCCGCCCGAGTGGTAGAGCGCGGGCGCGGCCAGCTCGGCGAGGGTGCACTCGAAGATCGCGGCGACCTCCTCCTCGCGCGGTACGAGGTCGACCGGACCGCGCACCAGGCCGACGACCGGGGTCATGACGTAGCGCGAAGGACGCGTGGGTACGTCGTCGAGGTAACCGACGGGCTCGACGAGGCGCCGCGGGATGCCGATCTCCTCCTCGGCCTCGCGGATCGCGGTCGCGAAGAGGTCGGCATCATCGGGGTCGCGTCCGCCGCCGGGGAACGACACCTGGCCCGCGTGCGTGCGCAAATCGTCGCGCCGCACCGTGAAGATCACCCGCGCTTGATGCATGGAGGTTGCCGTCGGATCGAGCACGAGAGGCACGAGCACGGCGGCCTCGCGGAAGCCGTCGACCGTGGCACGCGCGCGCGGGCGCTGACGGAGGCGCGTGGCGAGCCGGGCAACCTCGTCGTCGAGCGATGACACCGCCGCGCTCACGGCGGGGGAAGGATCTTGCCGGGGTTGAGCAGATCCAGCGGATCGAAGAGGCGCTTCATCTCCCGCTGGATGCGCAGGAGCGGCGGCGCTTGCTCCCACGGAAGATATTTCATCTTCAAGAGCCCGACGCCGTGCTCGCCGGCGAGCGTACCCCCGAGGTCGAGCGTGGCGCGCATGGTCGCGTCCATCGCGCGCTCGAGGCGATCGTGGACGATCTCCTCGGGCTCGTCGACGAGGAAGTTGACGTGGAGGTTGCCGTCGCCCGCGTGGCCGTACACGGCGGAGAGGATGCCGGTCTCCGCGCTGATGCGATCCACTCGACGGATCATCTCGGGGATCGCGCGGCGCGGCACGACGATGTCCTCGGGGATCTTGCGGCGGTGCATGTCGCGCAGCGTCGGGTTGACGAGGCGCCGCGTGTCCCAGATCTGGCGACGTTCGGCCTCCGAGCGCGCAACCACGATCTCGATGGCCCCCGCGGTGTCGCAGGCCTCGCCCGCGCGCTCGACCTCGGCGTCGATGCCCTCCGGCGCGCCGTCGACCTCGATGATGAGGAGCGCGTTTGCCGTGGCCGGCAGCCGGTGTCCCTTTTGCCGCATGTGCTCGAGCGTGGAGCGGTCGAGCAGCTCGATCGCGCGCGGCCTCAGGCCGGCCTTCAGCAGGCCACCGACGGCCGCGCCGGCTGCGACGGCGTCGGCGAACGTGGCCAGCAGCGTGCCGACGCCCGTCGGACGCGGGATGAGGCGCAGCGTGAGCGACGTGGCGACGGCAAACGTGCCCTCCGATCCGACGATGGCAGCCGTCACGTCGTAGCCGGTCACGCCCTTCACGGTGCGACGACCGCACGAGAACATCTCGCCGCCCATCTGCACGCAGTCGAGCCCGAGCACGTACTCGCGCGTCGTGCCGTACTTGAAGGCGCGCGGGCCGCCGGCGTTCTCGGCGATGTTGCCGCCGAGGCTGCACGAGGCGAGTGATGCCGGGTCGGGTGGGTAGAAGAGACCCACTTCCTCGACGGCCTTCTGCAGGTCGCCGGTGATGACGCCGGGCTGCACGACCGCGATCATCTCGTCGGTGTCGAGCTCGAGGACCTTGGTCATCCGCTCCGTGGAGAGCACGACGCCGCCGCGCACGGGGAGGCACCCGCCGGTCATCCCGGTGCCCCAGCCACGCGGCGTGACGGGCACCCTGTGCTCCGCGCACAGTCGGAGGACGAGCTGGACCTCCTCGGCCGACTCCGCGAGGACCGCGGCATCGGCGGGGAAGAGGCCGAGCCCCGACTCGTCTCGACCGTAGCGGTCGAGCTTCTCCTCGTCACGGAGGACGCGTGATGCGCCGAGCTCGCGGGCGAGGAGGGTGTAGACGTCGTCCGGAATGAGGCGCTACACGCTGAAGCTGGAGCCGCACCCGCACGTGGACTTCACGTTGGGGTTGCCGAACTTGAAGCCTGCGCCTTGAAGACCCTCGACGTAGTCCACGGACGTGCCGACGAGGTACTGTAGCGAAAGTTCGTCGACTATGAGGCTGACGTCGTGAGATGCGAACGGCATGTCGCCGTCCTGCTTGAGGTCGAAGTAGAGGTCGTACGAAAAGCCCGAGCAGCCACCACCGACGACGCGGAGGCGCAAGGAGTACTCGGGGCCGAGATCGGACTCGGAGGCCTGGATCTCGCGGACTTTATCGGCGGCCTTGGCCGTGAGGTTGACGGGGTTCTCGACGGGAGGCGCGGCTTCGATCGGCGCGACCTTCTCGTTGCGGAGCTGTAGCGTTTCCATGTTCGACTCCCTGGTGACTTGCCTTCTCAGCATTCACTGTACTGGCAGTCTAGCGTATTTCAAGAGGCCCGATGGCAACGTTCGAGCAGCTCCTGGCCGAAGTGGAACGGTATGTCACCGAGACGACGGACGTGCCCGACGGCGCCGTCGTCGTCGACGTGCGCGAGGCGGACGAGCGATTCCTCGGAGTGATCGCGGGGGCGGTGCACGTGCCGCGTGGACAGCTGGAGCTGCGGATCGAGGCGCTCGTGCCGGAGCGCTCCACGCCGATCGTCGTGTACTGCGCGAGCGGCACGCGCTCGAAGCTAGCGTGCGCCTCGCTCGCACAGCTCGGGTACGCGAACGTGTCATCGCTGCGTGGCGGCTTCACGGCTCACCGGCGGGCCCACCCCGTGACGCTGCCCGCGCTGTCGCCGGAGCGCGCTCTCCGCTACGCGCGCCACCTGCGGCTGTCGGAGGTGGGCGAAGCGGGGCAAGCCGCGATGCTTGCCGCCAAGGTGCTGCTCATCGGTGCGGGTGGGCTCGGCTCTCCAGCGGCGCTCTACCTCGCGGCAGCGGGCATCGGCACGATCGGACTCGTGGACGACGACGTCGTCGACGAGTCGAACCTGCAGCGACAGATCGCACACTCGATGGCGACGGTGGGGATGCCGAAGGTGGAGTCGGCCGCGCGAGCCCTCGAGGGGCTCAACCCGGATGTCCGCGTGGTGCGTCACGCGACCCGCCTCGATGCGTCCAGCGTGGACGCGCTGCTCGACGCATACGATCTCGTCGTCGATGGCACGGACAACTTCGCGGCACGCTACGTCCTCAACGATGCTGCCGTCGCACGGAACAAGACCGTCGTGCACGCGTCGATCTCGCGCTTCGAAGGGCAGGCCACGGTGTTCCGCCCGCGGGTCGGGCCTTGCTATCGCTGTCTGCACCCCCGACCGCCGGCGGAGGGCACCGCGCCCGCGTGCGAAGAGGCCGGGGTGCTCGGTGTCCTGCCGGGGGTGCTGGGGGTGATCCAGGCCACGGAAGCCATCAAGCTCGTGCTCGGCCGCGGTGAGCCGCTCGTGGGGCGCTTGCTCCACTACGACGCGCTCGCGATGCGCTTCCGGGAGTTCGCGCTGGCACGAGACCCTCGCTGTCCCGTCTGTGCGTGGTAGAGTCATCGCGGTGGTCGAGGTCGGCTCGACGGTAGGCAACTACCAGGTGCTCGCGAAGATCGGGCAAGGATCGATGGGCGCGGTGTACCTGGCGCAGCATCCGACCATCGGCAAGCGCGTGGCGCTGAAGGTGATCCGACCCGAGCTCACGGCCGACGAGGAGACGCTGACGCGGTTCTTCAACGAGGCGCGAGCGGTCACGCAGATCGGCCACGACAACATCGTCGACGTGAAGGACTTCGGGCAGACGCCGGACGGGGACAGCTTCATCGTGATGGAGCTGCTCGAGGGCACCGGGCTCGGTGATCTCTTGCGTCTCGAAGGCGCGCTGCCACCCGAGCGCGCGGCGCACATCGCGGCGCAGATCACCGACGGACTCGCCGCGGCGCACGCGCGCGGCATCATCCATCGCGATCTGAAGCCAGACAACGTCTTCCTCGTGACGCGCGGCAGCGACCGCGACTACGTGAAGATCCTCGATTTCGGCCTCGCGAAGCTCACGGGCCCCGGCGCGCTCGCGAGCAACACGCGGGAGGGCACCGTCATCGGTACGCCGTACTACATGGCGCCCGAGGCGGCGGAGTCTGCGAGCCGCGTCGACTCCCGCGCCGACGTGTACTCGCTCGGCTGCATCCTCTTCGAGATGCTGACCGGGCAGGTGCCGTTCTCGGGCGAGGGGCTCGGCCAGATCCTGGTGCGTCACCTGCGCGAGATCCCGCTCACGCCATCAGCGATGCGACCGGGCACGCCCGAGTGGCTCGATCGCATCATACTGCGGGCGCTGCAGAAGAAGCCCGACCATCGCTTCGTCTCGATGGCGGCGTTCGGTCACGCGCTCAGGGAGCCGGCCACGTGGGAGTCCGCGCCGCTGATATCAGCCGCGCCCGCGCGTTCGCTCATGCTGCCTGCGGTGGCCGTGGCTGCGACGCTGGTGAAGGAGCCGCCGCGCACCGTGGCGCTCGCCCCGGCAGCGACTGTGGTGAGGTCGGCGCCCATATTGCATGCGCCGGCGCGGTCGAACGTCGGCACGGCACTCCTCGTTGCGGCCGCCATCCTCGGAGTTGCGGCGACGCTCGTGTATCGCCTCCTCACGGCAACGGTCGTCGTACAGGTCGCGAGCACGCCCCCGGGTGCCGCCGTGCGCATCGACGACACCATCGTCGGGACAACGCCGCTCAACCTGACGCTGAAGCACCGCCGTGGTCGCGCCCGCGTGACCGTATCGAAGGAGGGCTGGGTGACCGCGGTCGAGGACGTCTCGCTGCAGCACGATGCCGTGCTCGTTCTCGTCCTCCCGGCGGCGGTGCCCATGGAGCCGGAGGTCATCGCGCCGCCTGCGCTTCCGCCAGTGGTGGCGCCGCCGCTGTTGCCGCCCCTGGTGAAGTCCGCTGTGAAGCCCGCTGTGAAGCCCGCTGTGAAGCCCGCGAGAGGGCGGCACCGCAGCGCGCCGACGCAGTTCCAGAACGATGGGGTGCTGCTCAAGCCATCTTTCTAACCAGGGTGGCCCAGTCGTGCGCTCTGTTGTAGAACCCGCTCGTCATGTCCTCCGATCGTCTGACCCTCGGTTTCTCCGACTACTCGTTCGTCGACCTCTTCGAGCCGCGCAAGCTCGCGAAGCTCGACCAGCACTTCCGCGCCACGGTGCCTCTGCCGCTGGCCGCACGCTACGAGGCCTGGCGCAACGGCGAGGTGCTCGCGCCCGAGGCCGAGTCGGAGCTGATGATCGAGGCCTCGCAGGTGCTCGGCGGCTTCGTCGCGAAGCTCTTCGGCGTCGAGAACCAGTGGGACAAGGGCTACGCCGACGCCGCACGCGACGCCACGTGGTTCCGCTTCAAGGACGAGTTCGTCAAGCGCCGCGCCGTGAAGCGCACCGTCGAGAACCCTCCCGCAGCGAAGGCCATCGGCGATGCGTTGCTCGGCGAGCTGGGACTGTCGGGCGCGCAGCTCGACGACGAGCTCGAGGTCGCCGGCGTGGTCGTCCCGCTGCTCGATCGCGAGGGCGAGCTGAAGCAGGGCTCCGCCGATGATCCACGGCTCGTTGCGCTGCGTGCCGACCTCGCCACGCTCGAGGCGTGGGTCGTCGCGCGACGCGCCGAGCTCGAGGGCCGCTGGCTCTC
>JAYTLP010000051.1:0-2885 GCA_043729375.1 Myxococcales bacterium | reverse complement strand
CGCGATCTCCCGGACGCAGATCCGCCTCGGCGGCGGGAAGCCCGGGGAACACGGTCCCGATCTCCGACGCTAGCGCTGTCTGGTGCCGGGCGTAGATGGCGAAGAACAGCGGGACTGCGCACAGGATATTGGCGGTGGGGCCACCGAGGATGACGGCGAGGCGCTGCCAGGGTGGCCTCTCCGCGAACGAGGCGCGGCGACTCGACGCGGGCACCGAGTCGCCGTCGCGCTCGCCGAGCAGGTGCACATAGCCGCCGACGGGAAAGAGGCGGATGGACCACTCGGTGCCGCTCCACGTGGCAGACACGAGCTTGCGACCCATGCCGAACGAGATCGAGAGCACGCCGATGCCGAAGAGGCGCGCAATCACGAGGTGGCCGAGCTCGTGAACGCACACGAGCGGGCCGATCAGCAGCAGAAACCACAGCAGCGCCACCGTGCGAACCTACACGGGAAGCGTCGACGATGTGCAGATACGTGCGTCGCGACGTCCAGAACGAGGCGTGTCGGGTTTGCGCGTTGTACACTTCTTGTCTCGTGGCCGAAGGCGACCAGCAGACGTCCGAAGAGCTCGCGCTCGTGCTCAAGGAGCTGCTGCTGCGCATGGAGCGCCTGAAGCAGCTCTACGAGCAGTACTTCATGGGCATAGAGAGGCTCGAGCCGCTGGTCGCGCGCAAGGAAGTGACGCGCGCGATGATCGGCCTCCAGCAGCAGTACATCCGCAACACGGCGCTGCGCTTCAAGTTCAACACGATGCTCCAGAAGTGGAACATCTACCTCACGTACTGGACGCGCACGCTCCGGGAGATCGAGCACGGCACCTACGTCCGGCACATCCAGAAGGCGGCGCGTGCCGCACAGCGCAACGGCAGCGTGCTGCCGACGGAGATGAAGCGGCAGCTCGGCAGGTCGGCAGAAGAGCCGGAGCCAGCCGTGCCGGACGTCCCCCCGCCCGCGCCGGTGCTCTCGCCGCCTGCGCACCTGCGCGCAGCGCCACCCGTCCCCGCTGCCGCTGCGAAGTCGCCACCACCCATTCCGGGCGCGGCACACAGGGCCCCGCCGCCCATCCCGGGCAAGTCGCCGCCGCCGCCGCTGCCAGGTACGGTGCCCGCGGTCCCGGTGCCCGCGGTGCTGTCGCCCGTCGCTGCCGCTCCCCGCCCGACCGCCGCGCCCGTGCCGGCCTCGGGTGCGGTCCCCGGCATGAACGAGACGGAGCTGCGCGCGCTGCACAAGAAGTACGTCGACGCGCGCACGGCGTCCGGCGACGCAGCGCCGGTGCGCTACGAGTCTCTGGTCGCTTCCCTCGCCAAGCAGGTGCCGAAGTTGCTCGAGCAGCCCGGGGTGCGCAGCGTGACCTTCGACGTGTCCGTGAAGGACGGCAAGGCCGTGCTCAAGGCCATCCCGAAGAGGTAGCGCTTTTCTCGGTGGAGGCCTCGCCGACGACCGGCGCTAGTCGGTCTTGGCCTGGTCGTCGGGCTCGACCTCGCCGAAGGCGCTCGGCTGTCGCTCGAAGCTCGCCTGATCACGCAAACGGTTGCCGGCCCAGAGAGCGCGCTCCATCGCGAGGAAGAGCGGCTGCAGCGTCTTGCCGTTCTTTGCCGACACCGGGATGGGGTCAGGCTCGCCTATGCGCCGCGCGTTGTGGAGGACGTGACCGAGCGACTCCTCGTCGAGGCGATCGATCTTGTTGAACACGACGATGCGCGGACGGTCGCCGAGCTCGAGGTCGGCGAGGATCTTCTCGACTGCGGCGATGTGCGCGTCACGCGCGGGATCCGAGGCATCCACGATGTGCAGCAGCAGGTCGGCCTCGTCGAGCTCCTCGAGGGTGGCGCGGAACGCCGCCACCAGATCCTTCGGCAGATCGCGGATGAAGCCGACGGTGTCGGTGAGGATGATCTCGCGCTCGGAAGGAAAGCGGAGCCTGCGGCTCGTCGGATCGAGCGTCGCGAAGAGCTTGTCCTCCGCGAGCACGTCGCCCTGCGTGAGCGTGTTGAGCAGCGTCGACTTCCCGGCGTTGGTGTAGCCGACGATCGACACGATCGGGAGCTCGCTCTTCGTGCGGCCCTTGCGGCGCTCGCCACGGCGCTTCGCGAGCACCTCGATCTGGTCGTCGAGGAGCTGCAGGCGCTCCTTCGCACGACGTCGGTTGATCTCGAGCTTCGTCTCGCCGGGGCCTCGACCGCCGATGCCGCCCGTGAGACGCGACATCATCGTGTTTTTGTCCTGCAGGCGCGGCAGCGTGTACTTGAGCTGTGCCAGCTCGACCTGCAGCTTGCCGTCACGGCTGTGCGCGTGCTGCGCGAAGATGTCCAGGATCAGCATGGTGCGATCCACCACCTTCATCTCGGTGACGTCGCCGATGGTGCGGGCCTGCGCGGGTGAGAGGTCCTGGTCGATGACGAGCAGCGTGGCGTCGGCCTGCAGCGCGCGCAGCACGATGTCTTCGAGCTTGCCGCGACCGATGAGCGTCTTCGGATCTGCCTCGTTCCGCTTCTGCGTCACGACGTCCTGCACACGCACGCCGGCGGTCCGGCACAGCTCCTTGAGCTCGTGGAGGCGCGCCTCGGCCTCGTCGCCCTGGCGCCCGATCTGCACCTGCACGAGCACCGCGCGCTCCTTGCCATCGTCGACGACACGCGTCTGCCCCGCGGTGTACGCGAACTCCTCCTCGAGTGAGCGGATGAGGTCGACGAAGTCGGGCTGCTCACCCCGCTGGACCGCGTGCAGCGGGATGGGCTCGAGCGCGCGCCACTGCTCGTTCTCGGGGTTGGGCGGCAAAAGGTGCGCCACGTCCAGCGACGCCATCACCCCGCGCGGGGTCATCGGGATCGCGGCGACGAGATCCAGCCGCAGCTTCGCGAGATCCATGAAGTCGTCGCGCG
>JAYTLP010000050.1:0-4578 GCA_043729375.1 Myxococcales bacterium | reverse complement strand
CCTGCAGCGTACGAAAGTGTGCCGGCTGCGAGCGCAGGAAGCAGCCGGCCACGGTGCGCCCGTCCTTCAGCGTCAGGTACTCGACCTCCGCCCAGTCGTTCTGGGTCGGTGGCTGCCGGCCCAGATCGAGCCGGTGCTCGAGGAACATCTTGGCCTGGTAGACGAAGTGCGTGTCGTGCGACGGACCGCGCAGGCGCGTCCCCGCCGTGGCCGCGTAGGTAGCGAGGCAGGCGAGGTAGACGAGGAGCGCGAGCTTGCCGTTGCGGGAGAAGGTCATCGACGCGGGGTCGAGGACAATAGGGCAAACCGGCCGTCTTTTCGACTGTCACCTCAGGTCGCGAGGACCGCCAGGTCGCACCACGACGCACGCGCGAGCGCTCGGGTCTCGTGTGGACACGCTCGGCGCCGGGGCGCATAACCCGGTGGCGTCGTGACCCCGCCCGTGCCAACGCCTTCCGAGGGCCAGCCGCCGCCGCTCCGGCTCGCGTCGATCCTGGGCCTGCTGCGCGCGCAGGGTGCGCCCCTCGATCTGCAGATCCTCGGTCGGACGCTGATGCACACGGTGGTCGTCGGACTGGCCGCAGGGCTCATCGGCGCAGCGTTCTTTGCGAGCCTCGAGTATGCGCAGCGCTTCGTGCTCGAGGAGCTGGCGGGCTACCTGCCGCTGCGCGCGAGCGGCGAGACGTTCGCCGAGGCCCACGGCACGTACGCATTTCGGCCGTGGCTCCTCGTGTTCCTGCCCGGGCTCGGCGCGCTGCTCGCCGGCCTCGTCATCCGCTACGCCCCCGAAGTGGCGGGCGGCGGCGGCAATGCGATGATCCGCGCGTTCCACGAGCAGGGCGGTGTGGTGCCGCGGCGCGTGATCTGGGCGAAGGCGCTCGCGTCGATCCTCACGCTGGGCTTCGGCGGCTCCGGCGGACGCGAGGGACCCACGATGCACATCGGCGCCAGCCTCGGATCGACGCTGGGTCGCGTCCTCGGCGTCACCGCGCGAGAGCGCCGCATCCTCATGATCGCGGGGGTCGCGGCGGGCATGTCGGCCGTCTTCCGCACGCCGCTCGGCGCCGCGCTGCTCGCCGTCGAGGTGATGTATCGCGACGACTTCGAGTCCGACGCGCTCATCCCGGCGGTCCTCGCGAGCGTGGTGTCGTACTCGGTCGTCATCGCCATCTTCGGCGAGTCGACGCTGTTCGGTCGCCCGGCGCGCTATCCGTTTCACCCGATGCAGCTGCCGCTGTTCGCCCTCATGTCGCTGCTCGTCGCGCTACTCGCCGCGCTGTTCGTCCGCACGCTGCGCGGAGTCGAGCACCACTTCGAGAAGCTGGCGATCCCCGCGTGGACGAAGCCCGCGCTCGGCGGCCTCGCGCTCGGCATCCTGGCGACGCCCATCATCATGTACATCGGGCACCGCACGCAGACCCCGGGGCAGGGCCTCGGGCTCCTCGGCGGTGGCTACGGCGCGGCGCAGATGGCGATCAGTGGCGTCGAGCGGCTCCCCGGCGGCTGGCAGGGCATCGAGATCCTGCTGCTCCTGTGCGGCGCCAAGCTCGTTGCATCGGCGCTGACCATCGGCTCGGGCGGCTCGGCCGGAGACTTCGCCCCGTCGCTGGTGCTCGGCGGCCTGCTCGGTGGCGCCTTCGGCCGCGCGGCGCAGCTCCTTCTCCACGACCCGTCCATCGACCCGGGCGCGTTTGCGCTCGTCGGTATGGGCACGTTTTTTGGAGGGGTTGCGCACGCACCCCTTTCCGCGCTCATCCTCGTCAGCGAGATGGCCGGGAGTTACGACCTGCTCGTGCCGCTCATGATGACGAGCGGCATCGCCTTCGTGGCGCTGCGTCGCACGAGCCTCTACGAGGCCCAGCTCGGCGCAAAGCACGACTCGCCCGTGCACCGCGCCTCGACGCTGCTCGGGGCGCTGCGCGTGATCCGCGTACGCGACGTCATGGTCACGGACAGGCCGTTCGTGACCTTCGATCTCCACACGCCGGGCTCCGAGCTCATCGTGCGGATCGACGAGCAGAGCTGGCAAGACACGTTTCCCGTGCTCGGCGCCGACGGCAAGCTGGCGGGTGTCGTGTCGGCAGACGACCTGCGCTCGCTCGCTGCCTCGCGCGAGGTCGCGCCCGTTACGGTGGCAGCCGACCTCATGCGCCCGCCTGTGTTCGCGCTGCTAGACGACGACCTGCGCTCGGCCACCGCGCAGATGCTGCAGGCGGAGCTGCGCGAGCTCCCCGTGGTGAACGACGCGGGGCAGATCGTGGGTTTCATCGACGAGATGGAGACCGCAAAGGCGTACCTCGAGGCCACGGCCACACGCGCGCGACCACCGACGCTCTCGTAGGCTCACCCGCAGGCGCCGCTCTGATAGTAGCTCTGGTCGACAGCCTCGAACGGTTGCGTTCCCGTGAGCTCGGCCGGCTGAGCGCCTTCGAGCTGCACGTCGAACGACAGCGTGAGCGGCGAGGCTGCGTCGTCCGCGACGGCCGCCGTCACCGTGGCACCGGTGTAGTGGCCACGGGCGCTGGCGGTGAAGACCGTCCCTGCCGCCAGCGCCTGGTGCGCCTTGCGGAGGTCGTGGCCGGCCGCGTCGAGGGCCTCGACGAGCGGTGCTTCGTTGAACGTCACCGTCGACCCGACATCGTCGTCGATGGTGAAGACGAGGGACTTGGAACCATCGAGCACGTCACTCGTGAAGTGACCGTCGCCGTCGATATACCTGGGCTGCGTCGCGACGATCCCGGCCGTGGTCGCGGACAGGCCCGTGCTCCTTCCGACCGCGAGCATCTGGGTGGGCCCGAAGCTGTACTGGGTCACCGTCTGGCCCCCGCAGATGTTGCAGCCCGCGAGGGCGGCGAGAACGAGAGGCAGGAGAGCGGTGCGAGATGTCATGCGATGGTCACGATACAGGTCGCGTGCCACGACGGCGGTGCACGCGATTCCCGACCGTTGCGCCGAGAGCGTGTCGAAGGTTCGACGAACGCTGTCGAAGATCAACCGAACTGGAACGCGGAGACGCGGGCGTCCGCGAACGTGCCGTTGAAGGTGAGCTTGCCGGCATCGGCGCCTGCCGCACCAGCGACGACGAGCAGCGGCAGGAGGTGCTCCTCGCGCGGGTGGGCCTGTCGACCCGCCGGCGCCGTGGCCCACTGCTCGAGCGCGTTATCGCGCTCCACTGGCGTTGCAGTCGCGCTCTTCGTCAGCCACGCGTCGAAGGTCTCCGAGACCTGCCGGGCATCGGCGCGCCCGAACAGCCGCATGTTGTGGAACGACATGCCACTGCCGATGATGAGCACGCCCTCGTCGCGCAGCGGCGCCAGCGCGCGACCGAGCGCAAGGTGTCGCGCCGGGTCGAGGTCGGCGAGCAGCGACAGCTGGAGCGTCGGGACCCCCGCGTCGGGCCAGCTCAGCATGAGCGGGATGAACGTGCCGTGATCGAAGCCACGCGCGCCGTCCTCCGCGGGCGCAAAGCCGTGCGCCCAGAGCAGGGCAGCGATGCGGCGCGCAAGCTCCGGTGCGCCGGGCGCGGGCCAGGACAGCCGATACGTTTCCTCGGGAAAACCTTGATAATCGAAGAGGAGCGGCGGTGAGGCCGAAGCCATGACCGTCGGGTGCTCGGCCTCCCAGTGCGCGGAGACGACGAGGACCGCGCGCGGCGGGGTCGGGAGCGCGCGCGGCAGTTCGCGAAAGAATGCCTCCATCGCGATGCCCTCCTCGGCGGCGAACATGCGACCTCTCGTGAACGGCCACGGCCCACCCCCATGGGGCACGTACAACGTCGGCATCCTGTCGTTCGTCATGACCTCAACGTGCGCACGACACCACTGCCGCGCCAGGCCCGGCGCCGCGAAGCACTGTTGCACGAGCGCAACAATGCTGGACGGCCTCCTCGTCGGTCACGGACGCTCGTAGAGCACGACCGTCGGCACGTCGTCGTGCATGAGCACGCGGGACGGCTTCGTCGTGCCGTAGAAGTCCCAGAACCAGTACTCGTACTTCGAGAAGTGCTTCTCGAGGATGACCAGGCCCATCGAGCTGTTCTTCACGCCCGCCTCCTCCATGCCGGAGTTGCGCAGGTCGGGACGCAGGCGACCCATGCGCACGTCCATGTCGAGCTGGATCTGGTTGGTGTCGTGCCAGTAGATCGCGGCGTTCTTCTTCGCGTGATCGTCGATCCACGGCAGGAGCCCGAGCGTCGCGTAGCCCCAGAACTGGCGGTTCATGCCGAGGCTCGCGCCGCCGTCGGGCCCGCCCGCGTACGCCACGTAGTGCGAGAGCCCGTACGGGTGCGAGTGCCAGGTGTCGATGGCAGACGGCAGGACGACCACGAGCGGGAGCGCGAAGGCCACGGCGCGCCGCGGCACGTGGGCGCAGAGGCGCGCCACCGCGTAGCCCGCGAGCAGCGCGAGGAACGGGATGGCGGCGTGGAAGTGCTTCGTCGCGCCGAAGATGGGGGCGCCCGTCAGCGGCAGCACCAGCATCGGGGCGAGCGCGTTGGCGAGCACGAGCGTTCCGAGGCCGCAGCCCCCGAGCGAACGCTCGAGGCGAACGTCACGCAGCCACGCCCACAGGCCACCCACG
>JAYTLP010000049.1:0-9654 GCA_043729375.1 Myxococcales bacterium | reverse complement strand
ACTTGCTCCTGCCATCCTGCTTCGCGATCGTGCCCATGCGTGGCGCGGTGATGCCCGCGTGCTTCGTGGCCGGCCCGATGGGCGCGCCTGCCACGGTGTTCCCGGCGATGAGCAAGGGCGTGTCGTTGTCGAAGCCGTCGCACGTCAGCAGGAGAGACGTCACGATCGTCTGGCTGCCCGACTCGAACACTGCGGCGTAGACCTGCTTGCCATGCGTGCGCGTCACGCGCGGCGGCGTGCTGGCGACATCGACGACGCTGATGCGGTCGGAGAGGTGGTTGACGACCCACACCTCACCGGGCGAGCGCACGGCCACCGCCACGGGCTCGAGACCGACCGGCACCGACGCGACCTTGGTGAGCGCCGTCGCAGCCAGGGTCTCGAGGTAGCCACCGGGGATGTTCGCGACGTAGAGGGTCTGTCCATCGGCGGACAGCGCGACGGGGCGCACGAGACCGCTCTCGAACGTGAGCGCGCCGGCCGGTTCGAGCTCGACGGCAGGGCCGTGGTCCGCGCCACCGCCATCCGTGTCGAACGCGAGGTCGGACGCGTCGCCGTCCGGGCTGCCGCCGTGCCCCCTGCAGGTGCCCAGCAGCGAAGAGAGCGGGATCGGCACGACGAGCAGACGCGCACGCATGTCGTCGCGGTAGCAGGTGCGACGGGGAACCATCAGGGGACGGGGTGCGCTACGCTCTCGCTGCGCATGGTCCTGTCTGCCTGGTCGCTCGGTCGCCGCTTCATCCCGGCCGAGCTGTTGCTCACGACACTCGAGGTCGGCCTCATCGCCGGCCCGGCATCGTTCGCCGTGACATCGGTCGCGCGCGGCGAGTTCCTGCTCGGCGGCGTCGCAGTCGCGGTGCTGCTCGGGATCATCACACGGGGCGCGGTCATCCAGTGGACGCGGCCCATCGCGAGCGCGCTGCAAAAGCGCGCGGCGGCGCAGGTCCTCACCGACGCAGAGCGCGAGAGATGCCGGCGCGCGCTCCTCGAGCTTCCGCACAAGACGTTCGTGCTGCGCGCCGTGCTGTGGCCGGTCGCTGCCCTCGTGAGCGGCCTCGTCATGCACGCCCAGGGAAGGCTACCCCGAGAGCGCATTGCGACGCTGTTCGTGATCGCGGCCCTGCACGCGTTCCTCGTGGGCCTCCTGCGGCTGCTGCTCTACGCGCGCCTCGTCGAGCCCTGGCGCGAGGCCACGCTGCCGGATCTCGAGCCGCTGCGCCGCTTCGCCGACCGCTACCACGAGCGCCTCTTCCTAGCGGCTTTCCTGACGAGCGCGGTCGCGATCGTCGGCGTTGCTGCCTTCACCGCGTTCTTCATCCCCATCAACCTCGAGCAGTACCTCGGGTTGCAGACCTACTACCCGCTGGTGCTGCTGCTGATCGCGCTCGTCTGGACCGCCTTCTCGAAGCGCTTCACGGCGCCCATCGACGACTACCTCGACTCTGCTCTGTCGCCCGACTCGTCGCAGCACCCGCGGCGCGAGGATCCGCGCGCGCCGAGGGCGTTCCGCACGGCGCAGGCCCTGCCGTACTGGCAGGCGCTCGTGAAGGCGGGCGTCGGCACAGTCGGGCTAGTCCTCCTCGCAGTACAGTCGGTCGTGTTCTTCTCCGTCGACGTGGAGAACTCGGCGCTGCTCGCGGGAGACGCGCTCGCCGTGACGATCGGCGCCGCCGTGTACGAGGCGCTCTGGCACCGCCAGACGATGCGGCCGTTCCTGCAGCACCTCTCCGCCCGTCATCGCCCCGCGCCCGACACCGTGCGTACGCCGCTGTCGCTGCGCGGCAAGATGCTCGTCGGCTTCGGAGCGGTGAACCTGTTCGTCGGTGTGCTCGGGCTCTTCTGGTCGTTCATGCAGTTCAAGACCCTGGCGACCGATTTCATCCAGCGCGAGGCCGAGCTGCGCCTCGACGCGGCGCTGCTGGATCTCCGCGATCGCGCGCGCTCTCTCGAGAAGAGCGGGCACGTCTTCGAGGAGTCGCTGCTCATCGAAAGGCTGGGCTCGCTCGCGCGCGAAGCGGCCCCGAGCGGCTCGATCCGGGATCAGGTCGTCGTGTACTTCGTGCCCGCCGATCCGCTGCGCCCGCCGATCGCCATTGCCGCTTCCGCCCGTCGACCGCCGGACATGCCGGGGCCGACCATCGCGGCACTGCGCCGGCTCGAGCGCGGCACCATGGAGCTCACCGGGCAGCAGCTCACCGGGGCGTATGCTCGGCTCGTCATCCAGCGGGCGGACGGCAGCCCCAGATCCATCGGCACCATCGCGCTGTGCTTGCCGGGCTATCGCAGCCGCGGCCCGTCGACGGTGCCGCAGCTCCGCGTGCTCATCGTGTTCTTCATGGCGCTGCTCGGCGCGTCCATCGGCATCGTGTTCCTGCTCGCCGCCGATCTCACGCGGCCCATCCGCGACCTCGAGCGACGCGCCGAGGCGATGTCGAAGGGTGACCTGCTCCGCCCGGTCAGCTCCATCGCCGCGGAGGCCGACGAGGTGGGCCGGCTCATCTACTCCTTCGAGGAGATGCGTCGCGCGCTGTCCGAGCGGCTGCGCTCGTCGACGGAGATCAACCTCTCCCTCGAGGTCGAGGTCACGCGCCGCACCGCCGAGCTCGAGCGTCGCAACACGGAGCTCGCAGAGGCGCTCGAGCAGCTTCGGCGGGCGCAAGACGAGCTCGTGCGCGCCGAGAAGATGGCGTCGATGGGTCGCCTCGTCGCCGGCATCGCGCACGAGATCAACAACCCCGTGAACGCCGTCGTGAACACCGCCGGCCCGCTCGAGGCCGCCATCGCCGACATCACCGCATCGCCCGGCTCGCCCGAGGGCCAGGCCGCGCTCGGCGAGGTCGGCGACATGATCCGGGTCATCCAGCGCGGCGCCAACCGCACGAAGGAGATCGTTCAGGCGCTCCACAACTACTCGCGCGGCGACGATGACCGGCAGACCGACGTCGACCTCGAGCGCGCGCTCGACGACTCGCTCGATCTCCTGCGCCACCAGCTCCGCCGCGGCATCACCGTCGAGCGACGCTACGGCGGGGTCGGCCGAATCCGAGCGCACGCGGGCCCGCTCAACCAGGTGTTCATGAACCTTTTGTCCAACGCGGCGCAGGCCATCGACGAGGGCAAGGGCGAGGGCACCATCGACATCACGACCACGCGCACCGCCGACAGCGTCGTCGTCGCGATTCACGACGACGGCCCAGGCATCCCCGCCGAGGTCATCCCGCGCATCTTCGATCCGTTCTTCACGACGAAGGACGTCGGCAAGGGCGCCGGCCTCGGCCTGTCCATCGTCCACGGCATCGTCGAGCGCCACGGCGGCCGCATCGACGTCGAGAGCGACCCGGGTCGCGGCACGCGCTTCACCGTCACGATTCCACTGTCGACGCCCTGACTCATCCGGCCGTCAGCGGTGGACGTCCAAGCGCACGACCACCGGGTGTGTGGCGCCGCCTCGAAGGAGCTCGTGCTCGAGCTCGCGGTAGCCGTCGGTGACCTGCTCCTCGTCGAGTGATCCTGCGGCGTGGATAGAGTCGCCGTCTTGCAGCACGACCTCGACCATGTCCATGTCGGACAGCACGCCGCCCCGCTCGGCGAAGTCCGCGCTCTTCTTCGGACAGGATGGCCCGACCAGATGCTCGTTGCCGACGAACGCGAGAAGTCGCCCGTCTGTCGTTTCAATCGAGAACTCGCCGAGTTCTGATTGTCAATTCGTCAGCGCGTGACAAAATGTCAGAGACCACTGACAGGCTGACACAGATCTCGGCCGCTATTCAGTGCAAGGTGCCGAATCTGCTGTTATCGAACGTGGTCTCCCGCTTGCTGAAAAGGTGCCCATGACCCTCGATCGTCCGCCGCCCACCGTCCTCATCGTCGATGACGAGGCGTCCAACCTGGAGTCGCTCGAGCGCATCTTCGTGAAGGAAGGGCTCGAGGTGCTGCGCGCGTCGAGCGGCAAGGACGGCCTCGACATCGTGCGCAAGCGCAAGGTCGACCTCGTGCTGACGGACCTCATGATGCCGGGCATGACGGGCGTCGACCTGCTGAAGGCCGTGCGGCAGCTCTCGGCGGAGACCGAGGTCGTCGTGATGACCGCGTACGGGTCTGTGGAGAACGCCGTCGAGGCGATGCGCGAGGGTGCGTACGACTTCATCACCAAACCGCTCAAGCGCGCACACGTGCTTCGCGTGGTTGGCAAGGTCATCGAGAAGCTCTCGCTCGTCGTCGAGAACCGAACGCTGCGCGCGCAGCTCGAGGCCACGAAGCGTCGCCCGATCGTCGGGCAGTCGCTCGCGATGCGCCGCACCCTCGACGTCGTGAGCCAGGCTGCGCCCTCGGTGGCGACGGTGCTCTTGCTCGGCGAGTCGGGCACCGGCAAGGAGCTGCTCGCGCGTCAGATCCACGAGTGCTCCCAGCGCGCGGCCCGGCCGTTCATCGCCGTCAACTGCGCAGCCATCCCGGAGGGCATTCTGGAGGGCGAGCTGTTCGGCCACGAGAAGGGCGCATTCACCGGCGCGGTCGAGCGACGCCTCGGACGCTTCGCCTCGGCCGACGGAGGCACGCTGTTCCTCGACGAGATCGGCGAGATCCCGCTGGCCGTCCAGGTGAAGCTCCTGCGTGTACTGCAAGAGGGCGAGGTCGAGCGCCTCGGAGGCAAGACGCACAAGGTCGACATCCGTCTCGTCGCCGCCACCAACCGCGATCTCCGCAAGGCGGTGCGCGAGGGTACGTTCCTCGAGGATCTCTTCTACCGCCTCAACGTCATCGCGCTCACGGTGCCCCCGCTCCGCGACCGCCGGGACGACGTGCCGCTCCTCGTCGATCACTTCCTCCAGCGCTTCCGCGACAAGAACCAGAAGGTCGTCTCGGGCTGCACGCGCCAGGCGATGGACGCGATGACCGTCTACCCATGGCCCGGCAACGTCCGCGAGCTCGAGAACGCGATCGAGCGCGCCGTCGTCCTATGCAAGGGTAACGTCATCGACGTCGACGATCTGCCACGCGAGATTCTCGGCGCACCGACCGGAGACGAGGCGCAAGGCAACGCCGTGCGCTTCGAGATCGGCACGCCGCTCGACGAGATCGAGCTGCGCATGATCAACGAGACGCTGCGCCACACCAAGGGCGACAAGCGCCTCGCCGCGCAGCTGCTCGGCATCGCCACGCGCACGATCTATCGCAAGCTCGGTCAGCCGGAAAATCGCGTCGAGACAGATGATCCGGAGCCGGCGGCCGGCTTGTGACAAAGTGGCAGGGGAGTTTGCGATTTTCGCCGCCAAGTATTCGATACCCCGTCGCTTTGTAAGACTGGCGCTGGCACCGGCGTTGCTGTAGCCACGTAGGCTCTCATGGACCTCCTGCTACGCCGCTACTTCTGGGTCGTGAACCTGACCGTGGTCGGGCTGTGCGCTGCGCTCGTGGGCCGCGCCGCCTCGCACACGTTCGAGGGGATCTACCTGAGCGGAGACGATGGGCGTTCGCCGGGGGTGCACCGCGCCTCGGCAGCGCCCTCGCCGAAGCCCCACGCGCGCGACATCGACGCGCTCGTGAAGCGCAACCCGTTCTGCTCGAGCTGCACGACCGTCGTGTCGAAGGACGCGGCCGACAAGAGTGGCGCGCCGTCGTCCAACGAGCCGCAGAAGACGTCGCTCCAGCTCGAGCTCGTGTCGACGATGATCGTCACCGACGACGACGCATGGTCGATGGCTGTTCTGCGCGACCTGTCCACGAAGCATCTCGACTCGGAGATGTTCAACCGCGGGAAGAAGATCTTCGCGACGAAGGCGGTCGTGAAGAGCGTCCTTTCGCGGCGCGTGTACATCGACAACGAAGGCAAGACCGAGTACGTCGACCTCGACGCGGAGCAGAAGGGAGCAGTGGCAGCCCCCGTCGTGGCGGCGGCACCGTCTGCGCCGGGCGAGCTCGGTGACATCGACAAGTCGATCCAGTGCAACGGCAACAACTGCACGATCGAGCGCGCGCTCGTGGACAGGGCCCTCGCCAACACCGCTGCGCTCGCGTCGATGGCGCGCCTCGTCCCGTCGGTGCGCGACGGCAAGCCGAATGGCTTCAAGGTCTACGCCATCCGTCCCAACTCGCTCTTCGGCAAGCTCGGCATGCAGAACGGCGACACGCTGAAGCAGATCAACGGCAACGAGATGGCCACGCCAGACCAGGCGCTGGGCCTCTACACCAAGCTCCGCTCGGCAAGCCACCTTTCGCTGCAGGTCGAGCGCCGGGGCGAGACCGTCAACATGGACTACACGATCAAATGAGAAGCGCTTCCGGAAAGCTGACAATGACCTCTGTCCCCCGCAACATCGTCGCGTGCGCGCTCGCCCTCGCGCTGTGGCCTGCCTCGGTCTTCGCGCAGACGCGCACCGTGCCCCCGCCGTCGCGCTTCGGTGGTGGCCCCAAGACCACGCCCGCCACGCCCGCCGCGCCTGCCACGCTCGCTGCCCCTGCGACGCCCGCAGCGACGCCCGCAGTACCCGCGAACGGTGAGCTGACGCTGCCCGGTGAGAAGGAGGCGTTGCAGGACTGCAAGAAGTTCCCGCCGAACAAGAAGTTCAAGTGGGAGCTGCGCGGCGAGGTCGACCTCATGACCATGCTGAACGCCATCTCGCCGATGCTGTGCAAGCCCTTCATCATCCCGGGCAGCCTGCGCCAGTCGAAGGTCACGATCCTCGCGCCCGACATGATGACCGCGCCCGAGGCGTACCGCATGTTCCTAGCGGCGATCGAGTCGATGGGCCTCACCGTGCAGCCGCAGGGCAAGGTGCTGAAGATCATCGAGTCCGCGCGCGCACGCGAGAGCGCGATCCCCATTTACTCCCAGGACAACAACCCGCCGGCGCAGGACCAGTACGTCACGCGGCTGCTGCGCCTCGAGCACGTCCCCGTCGAGGACGTGAAGGGCGTGCTCGACCGGTTGAAGGGCAAGGACGCCGACATCACGGTCTACGGGCCGACCAACACGCTCGTCATCACCGACCTCGCGTCGAACATCCGCAAGATGGAGGAGGTCGTCACGCAGCTCGACGTTGCGATGGGCGGCGAGCGGATCTGGGTCATCAAGCTGCGCACGCTGTCGGCGACCGACATGGCTGCCACGCTGCAGCAGATCTTCGGCGTGCAAGCTCGCGGCGCGGCGCCCGCCGGGCAGCCTGCGGGCGGGCGTCGTCCGAACCTCGCTGCACCAAAGAGCGCCGGCGGGCCGGCCGAGGCCATGGCGTCCGAGGGCGGCGCTGGCCTCGGTGCGGACATGGCCATCTCGCAGATCATCCCCGACGATCGCAACAACCTCCTCATCATCGTCGGCACCGAGAAGGCGTACCAGCGCATCTACGCGATGGTGCGTCGCCTCGATCAGGCGAACTCGGTGCGCGGCGATGCAGCCAGCGACGTCGTGCACGTCATCCCGCTCGCCAACGCCAACGTCGACGACGTCGCGGGGACGCTGGCCGGTGTCGGCGCGGGCGTGTCTCGCAGCGGCGGCACATCGGGCTCGAACACTTCGCCTGGCGGTCGCCCGCCGACGCAGCAGGGCGCGAGCGGGAGCTCGGCGGGGCAGAAGACAATCCTCTTCGAGGGCGATGTCCGCATCGCCGCAGACAAGGCCACCAACTCACTCGTCGCGGTCGCCACGGGGCGCGATTACATCACGCTCCGCGACCTCGTGAAGAAGCTCGACGTGGTCCGTCGCCAGGTGTTCGTCGAGTGCGTCATCCTCGAGGTCTCGGTCGACAAGACGCGCACCATCGGCTTTGCGTGGCACGGCGGCAACGCGATCGGCTCGGGCAACAACCAGTCGCTCCTCTTCGGCGGCTCCGAGCCCAGCTCCGACGTCAACTCCATCCTCTTCTCGCCCACGTCGCTGTCCGGCCTGGCCGCCGGCCTGCGCGGGCCGTCCATCCCCAACGCCGACAAGCTGCTCGGGCTGCCGTCGGGCACGTCGGTGCCGTCGTTCGGTGTGTTCGTGCAGTTCCTGCAGAACAACGGCGACGTGAACGTCATCTCCATGCCGCACATCCTGACCACCGACAACGAGAAGGCGTCCATCTCCGTCGGTCAGAACTTGCCGTTCCCCGGCGCGCTCGGCGTCTCCTCCTTCGGCTCGCTGGCCGGCGCGGCCGGTGCGCCGTCGGTTGCCGGTGGCATCGGCACCTCCGTGCAGCGCCAGGACGTCGCGCTCAAGCTCGACATCACGCCGCACGTCAACGAGGGCGACTTCGTGCGCCTGGAGATCGAGAACGAGATCTCGGACGTCGCGAACCCCAACTACAATGGCCTCGGTCCGTCGACCACGAAGCGCACGCTGAAGACGCAGGTCACGGTCCGCGATCAGCAGACCATCGTGCTCGGTGGGCTCATCAAGGACAGCGTCTCGGAGACGGTGCAGAAGGTACCGCTGCTCGGAGACATCCCGATCCTCGGCTACCTGTTCAAGAAGACGAACAAGGCGATCGTCAAGCAGAACCTGCTCATCATCTTGACGCCGTACATCATCAAGGACGTGTCCGACATGCGTCACCTCTTCGAGCGGAAGCTGCGCGAGCGCCGTGAGTTCATGGAGCGCTCGTCCGCGTTCCACGACGACCGCGACTACGAGGCGCAGGTCGACTACCACCGCAAGCGCGGCCTGCTCGAGAAGATCAACCGTACCGCGCACGAGGCCGAGCTCGAGGCGTCCGAGCTGCGCGACGCGGAGGCGGCGATGCAGAACCGCAACATCGAGGGCGCGCTCGATCTGCCGATGCCGCTTCCGATGCCGCGCTCCGCGCCAGGCCAGCCGGTCGGCCCCGGGCAGTCGTCGAAGCCGCCGGTCGTGCGGCCATCCGGAGAAAATCGGTAGCCATGGACGACGAGCGTACCCAGCCGAATGCCCGTATGGCCGAGGTCCGGATCGACGGCGGCCACGCGCTGGCCCGTCGCACATCGCGTCCGGAGCTGGTCGGCCAGATCTTGCTGCGCACGACGGACATGACGGAGCCGCAGCTCGACGCCGCGCTGCGCATCCAGGCGGAGGAGGGCGGCCGCATCGGCGAGCTGCTCGTGCGCGCGCGCTCGGTCTCGGAGGACGAGGTGTGCAAGGCGGTCGCACACCAGCTGGACCTGCCCGTGCGCGAGATGCTCAAGCTCGAGGACTGCGATGCCGAGCTCGTCGCGATGGTACCCATCAACTTCGCCAAGCAGCACCGCGTGATGCCGACGCGCCGCACGGGTCCGCCACGCGCGGGCTTCCCGGGTGGCCGTGTCGAGCTCGCGGTCGCCGATCCGCTCGACGTGCACGTCATCGACGATGTGGCTCGGACGCTGCGCGCGGAGCTCGAGCTCGTCGTGGTCCCGGGAGACGCGATCCTCGAGGCGATCAACAAGCTTTACGCGCGGCAGGCGGGCGGCGTCGAGCTGGGCTCGGACGACGAGGAAGCGATGGACGGCAAGGCCGAGGAGCTGGTCGACATCCTTGATCTCACCGACGAGGCGCCGATCATTCGCTGGGTGAACTCGGTGATGTTCCAGGCGGTCAAGGACCGGGCATCGGACATCCACGTCGAGCCCCGCGAGAAGGAGCTCATCGTCCGCTACCGCATCGACGGCAACCTCGTCGAGGCGAAGCACGCCAACCGCAACTACATCAACTCGATCATCTCGCGCCTC
>JAYTLP010000048.1:0-2909 GCA_043729375.1 Myxococcales bacterium | reverse complement strand
GCGATGGTGGCGAGGAGCGCTTCGTCGTCGCCGAGCACGAGCTCGGGCGTGATGACCTGATCGACGACCCGCACCGCGGCGCCGAGGAGCGCCGAGCCGTCCTGCGCCTTCGCGTTCAGCACGATGGAGCCGTCGCTCGACCAGGGCGCACGACCGCGGAGCTGGCCGGGGCCAGTCCGGGTCATCTCGACGCGGTGGCTGACCGTCGCGGAGTCCGTGGCGTACACCTCGACGTCGAGGTTCTTGGCGTTCTTCGCGTGCGCCTCGTCGAGCTCCGCAACCACCTCGAGAGACCCGTCGATCACCTTGCCGTCGATCGTGAGCGCGCTCGAGGTGCGGTCGCGCATGAGCTGACGCACCACGCCGGACCAGAGGCGAGGATAGTCGGGCCACTTCACCCACTCCCGGGCCCACGAGCCGTCGGCGTCCGAGGCGAAGACGGCCGCCTGGCCGAGGCCATAGCGCCAGACGCCGAGGAGCGGCTGCTTGTTCTCCGCGGTCATCACCTGCTGCGCACCGGTGCGCAGCGTCGTCGCCACGTAGCCGAGGAGCTGCGGGGTTGCGGACAGGTCGAGCCTGGCGAGCGGTGCGAAGTAGCCGCTCAGGGCCGGCGTGAAGGGGTGATCGACCTGGGCTCGCTTCGTCGCGATGCGCGACTCGTCGGCGAAGATGCGCTTCACTTCGGACGCGCTGTTGGTGACGAATGTACGACCACCGGAGATGCGCGCGATGTCGCGCAGCAGGGGGAGGTCGGCCTCGCTGCTGATCGAGACCGTGGAGCACGTGATGCCGGCCGCGGCCATCTTCTGGGCGAGCGGCTTGAAGTCGACACCGTCGGTGGAGAGCCCGTCCGTGAGGAGGACGATATGCTTGACCGCCGCCTTGCTCTGCCCGAGCTGGAAGTAGACGTCCTCGAGCGCCGGGTAAAAGCGGGTGCCGCCGCCAGCGGAAAGCGAGTTGATCTCATCGGTGAGGACCTGGCGGTTCGAGACGACGTTGAGGGGAGCGATCCAGCGGAAGTCGGCGTCGAAGGCGACGAGCCCCACCTGTGCGTCGGGCGGCAGCGCGTCCAGCGTGCCCAGCGCCGCGCGCTTGGTCCACGCCAGCTTGTCGCCTTCCATCGAGCCGGAGCGGTCGACGACCATGACCATGGCTACAGGCGGGATCTGATTTTCGACGCGATCCTCCGAGCCGAGCGGCAGCACGCGCTGGATCGGCGAGTTGCGATCGAGCGTACCGATGCCGACCTGGCCCGTGACGAAGAGCAGGCCACCGCCGAGGTCGCGCACGTACGACTCGATCAGCGACTGCGTGAACTCGTCGATGCGCGCCGGCACGAGCTCGTCGAGCACCACGGCGTCGAAGCCGGTGAGCTCGTCAATCGACTGCGGCGCGCCCGGGGGATCGAAGCGTACGACGTCGATACCTTGCAGTGTGAGCGCATCGGCGAGCGCGCTGACCTGGTCGATCCGGGACAGGCCGAGCAGCACGCGCGGCGGCCCTGCGACGTAGAGTGTCTGCTCCCGCTCGTTGTTGTCCTTGATGGTGTCGCTCTCGGGCGCGATGTCGGCGCGCAACGTGACGCGACCGCTCGACTCGAACGTCATCGACGCGGGTAGATCGTTGTCGCCGGCCTTGAGCTGCACGGTGTCTTCCCACACCGGCCGACCACCTTCGGTGAGCGAGACACGCGCCTTCTGGCCAACAGTCGAGCGCACGACGATGCGCACCTCGATCTGCTCGCCTTTGCGCGCCGCGTCCGGCGCGTGCACGTCTACGATCGAAACCTCCGGGTCCGTGGCAGCGGGGAGCTGCACGGGCATGATCTGGATCTTCTCGACGCCGAGAGCGCGCGCGGCACGACGCGCATCGCCTCTGGTCTCGCGTCCGTCCGAGAACAGCACGATGCGTCGCGCACCGCTGTCCGCGAACGCGCCCTCGGCCGCGAAGAGTGCACGCTCGAGCCGCGTTTCGGCCTGCGGCTTCTCGCCGAAGGGCTGCTCCACGCTGGCCTTCTGCACGTCAGCGCCGAAGCGCCACACGGCGAGGTCGGGGTGCTGCGCGGCGAGCCGACCGAGCGCCGTCTTCACGGCAGCGCGACGGCTCGGCAACATGCTCACCGAGTCGTCGACGAGCGCGAGCACGCCGACGTTGTGGGTCGGCAGCGAGACCTCGGGACGCGCGAGCGCCAGCACGAGCAGTGCCAGCAGGCCGATCCGGGTGCCGAGCATCGCGCGCCGTGGATCGACGAACGAGGCCTTCCACACGCGCCAGCAGTACCAGGCGGCGAGTGGAACGAGCAGCAGGAACGTGGGAGCCGACAGGGTCACGACGTGATCCTCCGATGGTAGAGGAACCACTCGAGGAGCAAGATGGCTATAGCTGCGTACACGAGCCACGACCAGAGGTCGGACGCGCGGGGGAGCGCAGACGTGTTCGTGCTGCTCACGGCGACCGTGCGCAGGTCCGACTCGCGGCTCGATGTGAGGCTCGCGGCGATGCGGAACGTCTCGTCGTCGGCGTGCACCTCGTAGACGCCCGCCGCGTTCACATTGTCGACGACGATCACGCTGCCCTGCGAGGTTGCCTCGACGTGCGGTGAGGGTCCTTTCACGGACAGCGTGCGGAGCGGTCCACCGCCCATGCGCTCGATGCGCCAGCGACGGCCGAGCGCACGTGCAGCGTCCAGCTCGTCGGTGCCGAGCATCCAGTCGATTGCACTGTAGATGAGCACCGGAAAGGCGACGCGGAGCGGTAAATTCGAATCGGAGAGGTCGAACGTGGTGCCCACCTCCGTGCGGTCGGAGCGCTGGCTCACGTAGAGCAGCGGCACGTCGCCGAAGCGGCCGAGTACCTGCGCACCCACCGGCGGGGCGCCGGCGCTGCCCGCCTTGATGGAGATATCGAGC
>JAYTLP010000047.1:0-12399 GCA_043729375.1 Myxococcales bacterium | reverse complement strand
CCCGTGTCGACGGGCGGCCCGGACAGACCGTAGTGCTGGCCGAGCTGGAGCCACGGCCCGGCGAGGGGGATGAGTGACGTCCCCGCCGGCTGGTGGTCGTAGCCGTACGTGAAGCCGACGTCGCCCAGGTACCCGCCAACGAAGAGCGCGACGCCCGCCAGAAGGATCCCCGTCCGGGGCCGCCGGGCCGTCCATGAAGCCATCGTTTCCAGCGCCGCCGGCCGCGCCGCCTCGTGCGGGTGGTAGGGCACGAGCACCGAGCCGGGCGGCACGTCGGGACGCGACGGCTGAGTCGGTGGGGGCAGTGGCGCGGGTGGCCTGCTCGGCAAGGTAGTGCCCGACGGCGTACCGTCCGGCGGTGGGCCCTCATCGGCGCGGCTCACGCCCGTCAGCGAGAGCGCGAGGGCCGCGGCGAGCACGTCACGGAACATGCGGAGTTCCCACGACGAAGTAGGTCTGCAGGAACGCGAGCCAGTCGCGCAGCGCCTGCGGGTGCGAGAGCGCCACGAGGTGGCCGTCGTACAGGCCCATCGGGTCGTACTGGAACGTGGCGGCCGTGACGCTCGCACCGTCCTGCCCGACGAGGTTGGCGATGACCGGCCGCGACTCGGTCGGCCACGTCGGCCATCCGTCCTCGATCGGCGCCAGCACCGGCAGGACGAGCGGGACGCCGAGCGCCTTGGTCAGGGTGGCGAGCGTGCTCGGAGGCGCGTACGTGTCGCCGAGCCCGAACGGTGAGAGCATGCTCTTGCTCGGCACACCCGGCAATCGACGCACGAGCAGCGGCGCGTACACCGCGGGGTCGGCGCGATCGAAGTATGTCTGCAGCAGCACCATCGCGGGGTGCGCACCATCGAGCGGCTCGCCGAACAGGAGCGGCAACGTGGCCGACGTATCGATGGGCGACGACCTGCGCAGGAGCCCGTCGACGATCCCGCCCCCTGCCGCCGAGAGCACCGCTGCCCTGGCCGCGGGCTCGAAGGCGAGGCCGAGCACGCCCGCGTTGCCGCCCTGCGCGTGACCGAAGTACGCGACCCGCGAGCCGAACGAGATGGCGCTCCCGGTGATGGTCGATGGGAGCGTGAGCCGAGCGACGCGCAGCACGGTGAGGACATCGGCGGCGTCCTGCAGCGCATTGTCGCGGGCGGAGGCCGGGTTTGCGATGTCGAAGACGAGCGCGCTCTCCGTCAACGGCGAGCCGCGCTTGCGCGCGCCGTGCTCGATGGGGTCGAACGACAGCGCTGCGACGTGGGGCATGCCGTCGGCCAGGGGAACGGCGACACCGTCGGTGACAAGCGAGCGGAAGGAACCTCCGGTGCCCGGGTGGTACACGACGAGCGGCCAGCCTCCCTGGGGCATCGGCCCGCGCGGGACGACGAGCTCGAAGCACACGGGCTCCCTGCGGATCACGCCGGGCGACACGGCGCCATCGGTGAGGTAGGGCGGTGTCCCGCTCTGGAAGATCGGCATCGTGACGCGGCCCTGGATCTCGAAGTAGTCGATCTGCGCTGCGCCGCACACGCGCACGGACCCACCGTCGGAGCACGGCGAGGGCACGCCTGCGTCGCAGAGCGTGAGGTCCGACAAGGTGGGCAGCGCCGATGCTTCGATCGTGGCGGCCACGGCCTTCAGCATTGCGGTGGGCTTGCCGACGGTGAAGACCGTCGCTGCCTGCGCATCCGTGATCGCAGCAGCGGCGAGCCAGGTGCGCAGCGAGGCGTGAGCGTCCCATGCGGCAGCAATTGGACCCGAAGGACGTGCGGGACCCAGCAGCGTCACGAGGTCGATGTCCGGGCTCGCGAGCTCGCCGCTTGCGGAGCGCACGCGACGCAGGACGGCCGCGTAGGTGTGGCCCTCGCGGAGGACGTCGGCCGGCTCGTGCTCGACGACGACGCGGTCGGCGCAGCTGTACTTCGTCGGGGCAGGGTACGAGGTCGCGCGCGAGCGGACGACGCCGGTGCCAGGGACTGCCGCGGCGGCCGTCAGGTCAACGAGCGTCGAGGCTCCGTCGAGCGAGCTTTGGTCGATGGTGGCCGACCAGCGGAACGTGATGGGCGCCGTGGGAGACCAGCCGTCGAACGACGCGATGAGCGCGTCGGCGTAGAGCGCGACCAGGTCGACCCCGAGTGCCATGGGCCCTGGGCGCGGGAAATCGGAGAGATCGAGCGTGCCGCTCGCACCCACGCGCAGATCGCTCGGGAAAGGCAGACGCAGCAGATCGGCGCGTGGTGTCGCGACCTCGAAGTGTGCGCGAAAAGGACCCGTCTCCGGCGCACACGCAACACCGGTATACGGCGGATACGCGCTGGGATACGGCAGGCACGAGGACTCCTGGCCGCACGCGAGCCCCGCGAGGCAGTCTGCCGTGGTGCTGCATGCGCCACCGTGGTCGACGGTGCCGCCCTCCGCGCACGTGCCCGAGAAGCCGATGGTGTCGCAGCGCAAACCGGACGCGCAGTCCGCGCCGCTGGTGCACGGACTGCCGACGGGAGCAGAGCCAGCCGGGACGCAGCGCTGCGTGTACCCGGACGTGCCGGCATCGACATCGCTCTCGGGCACGAGCTGGCAAGTTTGCGTATTCTGGCAGTCGCGCGACGCCCAGCACCTTCGACCCGTGCCGAGAGTGCCCTTGCCGACGCAGAGGTACGCGCTGCAGACCTTGCCCCCGGTGCAGTCGTCACTCGTGTTGCAGCGCGGGTCATTGAAGAAGCGGTGGAGGTTGCAGCCTGCGGCGAGAGACGCGGCTGCCAGCATCGCCGCAAGCGCGAGCTTCATGGTGCGGCGGCCTTGCGGTAGCAGGTCCCCTCGCGGCACTCCTCGCTGGTGGCGCAGGCAGGCCCGCTTATCGGAAGCCGGGCGCACGTCCCCGTGCTGCACGTGGCGGTGTCGATGAAGTCGGAACCCGAATCGCACCGCACGACGCGGGCGAGTGACTCGTCGTAGCGCGGGAGGGTGCGCGAGTCGATGGCGTCGGACCTGCAAGCACCCTCGACGCACCCCTGACCCGCGGGGCACGACACGCTCTCGCAGCTTCCGACGAGGGCCATGCGCTGGAACAGCTGCTCGTCGAGCACGAGCTGGACCTGGCTCCGTCGGGTGAGGACCTGCGTGTCGCCCAAGAAACCCGCGAGCTCGAGCTCGAGCTCGGGCATCCCGCCGCGCGTGGAGTAGTAGCCGAACGTGCCCGGCAATGTGTAGTCGACGCTCTGAATTCCGGAGAGCATCCAGAACTGCTGGTCCACCAGCACGCCGTTTCGCGAGGCTTCGAGCCGCGCCGAGGTGAGCTTCGACGGCACCGGCAGGTTCGTGAGGATGCCCACGACGAGCTGGCTCGTCGAGTGACATGCGGGCACGAGCATCGCGAGCACGAGGAGCGCGAGTCGCCGCATGCCGAAGAGCCTAGCGCAGAACGAGCGCGAACAGGACACAGGTTACTTGCCGCGGCGACGGGAAACGCATCGCGGTGGACAGACCTTCCTCGGTTTCGGTGGCGCCTGTCGAGGAGGAACGATGCGTGTTGCGAACATCACCGGGTACGAGGCGCTTTGCTAGATCACCTTGTAGAGGACGAGGCCGACCGAGAGAATCATGGCCACGAAGATGAGCGCGACGCCCAGGTTGCCCTTCTTGATCTCCTCCCACTCGTCGATGTCGCGGGACATCACGTCGAAGACCTTGATGGCGAGCGCCATCGCGAAGGCGAAGCTCACCGCGGCCACGATCGCCCACCCGAAGCTTCGCGCCATCTGCCACAGCGTTACCGTCAGCTCGTTCGACATCTGGTCTCCTCGTTCACTTCAGCTTGATGGGGTACTCGATGGTTCGGGTCGTGCCGCCCGAGAAGCGCGGCAGGGCGATGCTCGAAAAGGCGCCGCGGAGGCAGCCGGGGAGGGCGCCGCTCTTCAGCGCGGCTTCCTTCACGTCGACGGTGGTGGCGCGGCCGATGGCGGCCCAGCCAACCACGACCGTGACGCCGTGGAACCTCGGGTTGGCAGCGGCCTCGGCCTTTGCGCAGCCTCCGACGGATGCGAAGCTTGCGGTGATGGCGTTGATGGCCTCGCTGTCGTCGGGCGCGGGGGCGCTCTCGTCGACGCCAGGTGCATCGGCGAGGACCATGCGCTGTGCGCCCTTGTCGTCGTCGACCTGCTCGACGTAGCTCGCGAGCAGCGCCTTCGAGTCGATCTCGCCGCGAGCATAGCGCTGCGCCGCATCGAGCGGACAGCGGTAGCGCGCCGGGCCGACGCTGCGGCTCTCGGCCTCGATGTCGACCTCGAGGCGACCTTGCGAAGGCGTCGCGGAGCTCGTGGCGAGCGCCTCGGCCACCGCCGCCAGCGCGTCGAGCACATGTTGATCGTTGCGTGCGCGATCCGCCTTCATCGCGAGGGTGACATCGACGCCACTCGCGCTGCGCGCAACGCCCGGCGGCTTCGCGAGGGGTACTCGGCGACCGCTCGCTTGCCGCGTGATGGCCCTCGTCATGAGCGGGACGTAGTCGGTGTCGGCGCGGCGACGCGCGGCCATCAGCGCCCGGGCGCCGCCGGGCTGCTTGCCGGCCTCGATGGCATCGGCGACCGGCACGCTGACCGTGACGACCTCCTCCCCGCGGACATCGGACTCCGCCGTGAGCGTGAGCATCTTGTAGACGAGCGAGAACTCCGCGGTACGATGCGCCGGCGCGCCGACTGCGCGCCCCACCATCTCGAGGTGCGTCGCAAGGGCGTCATCGCAGAGAGAACGCGGGCACGGGTCGATCGTGAGCTCGATGTCCACGAAGACCTCGCGCATCGCCTTGAGGCGCTCGGCCGAGACGCGCCCCGGATACAGGAACACGACGAGTCGCGGCGAGGTGCGCGGGCGGTCGCGCTTCAGCACCGCGCGCAGGCGATCCTCGACGGCACCGAGCTCCTGCGTCGAGAAGCCCTTCGGTCCGCCGAGGACCGCATCGAGCGCAGCGTCTTCGGCGTCCACGGGTGCGTCGATCGTCTTGCGCTTGTTCGCGCGCAGGTCGTCCTCGAGCAACGGTGTGGGCTTGTCGGCCCGCGCCACCGCGGGAGCTCCCCATCCGACGAGCGTGGCGAGCAGCCAGACGCGATTCACGCCGGCACCGTAACACCGCGTCTGCGCCCACCCAAAAAACATGCGACGCTCGAGCCGTGTCGGTTGCCCAGGCTCACGTCGCAGTCGCCCTTCATCGCGCGCGCATCGAGTGTGCGCTGGCGCTCGCCGAGCAGAACCGCGCACCGGAAGCCGATCTGGTGCGGCTGCGCACCAAGCTCGCGGAGGCCACGTCGATGGAGGAGCAGAGCGCGCAGCTCGCCGGGCCACAGCTGCCGCTCGCGCAGCTTTCCGCGCGGCTGGATCTGACGCCGCTCGCCGAGCGCGTGCTCATCGTCTTCCTGGCCCTCGAGCTGGATCCGCTGTTCTCGATCACCGTGTCTGCACTCGCTGGTGAAGAGCCTCGGCAGGGACTCTCGGCCAAGGTGCTCGCCCAGATCTTCCGCTTTGCCGGTGACGAGGCGCTCGAGCTCGCACTGTCGCCCGAGCACCCGCTCGTGCGCGCAGCGCTTCTCGAGGCGGGCGGTGCGCCCACGTACCCCGACAGCCTGCGGCCGTACCGCCTGGCGCCGCGCGTGGGGACGTACCTGGCGGGTTCGGATGAGCTCGACCAGCAGCTGCGGCGCGCAGGCGGGATCGTCGAGGTCTCGGAAGATCTCGTGCTCGATCACGCTGCGGCTGCAGAAGACCTGGTCGACCGCGTGCTCGATAGCGACGAGGAGACGATCGTCTGCATCGAGGGGATCGACGGGGTGGGGCGCCGCACGCTCGTCGGTGCAGTTGCGGCGAGGCACGGGCGCGAGGTCGTTTACCTCGACATCGGGCGCCTCTCCGCCGACAAGACGAAGGCGCAGCAGGAGCTCCGCGCGCTGCGGCGGGAGTGCTGGCTGCGGGGCGCCGTGCCGCTCATCGCGCGCATCGACACGCTCGGACAGACCGATCCTCGGCGCGGCGAGCTGATGGCGGAGATTGCCGACGCGCTCGAGGGCGATGGCGCGGTACCGGGTGCGGCCTTCATCACGGGCTACTCGGGAACCGAGCTCCCCGAGACGCGGCGGCGCGTGCTGCGCGTGCGCGTCGACACCCCGAGCTCGTCCACCCGACGCGGCATCTGGATCCGCGCGCTCGGGCTCGGGCCCGAGGGTCGCCTCACCGGAGACGACAAGCAGAGCGAGGGTCAGGACGTCGCCGAGACGGTGCAGCTCTACGCGCTGACACCCGGCGCCATCGGGCGCGCGGCAGCGAACGCGCGCCTCATCGCGCGCGGACGCGTGCCCACGGCGAGCGAGCTGCGCGCAGGTGTGCAGGCCGAGATCCAGGAGCGCTTCGGCGGCATCGCGACGCGCGTCGACACGACGCAGCGCTGGGACGACCTCGTGCTGCCTCAAGACACGATGGACGATATCAAGGCGTTCGCCGCGCGCGCGGAGCACGCATCCATGGTGTACGAAGCGTGGGGCTTCCGTCGCAAGCTGCAGAAGGGGCTCGGCCTGGCGGCGCTGTTCTCGGGCCCGCCCGGCACGGGCAAGACGATGGTCGCGGGGCTCATCGCGCAGCACCTCGGCCTCGAGATGTACATGGTGGACCTCTCGCAGGTCGTCTCGAAGTGGGTCGGCGAGACGGAGAAGCAGCTCGGCAAGATCTTCGACGCGGCGCAGATGGGCAACGTGGTCCTGCTCTTCGACGAGGCCGACGCGCTGTTCGCCAAGCGCACGGAGGTGAAGTCCTCCAACGACCGCTACGCGAACCTCGAGGTCAACTATCTGCTCACGCGCCTCGAGCAGTTCGGTGGCGTGGCCATCCTCACCACCAACCTGGACGCCTCGGTGGACCCGGCGTTCAAGCGACGCCTCGCCGCCGACGTGCGCTTCTACCCGCCAGAGCAGCCCGAGCGCGAGAGGCTGTGGGCGAGCATCTTGCCGAAGGAGGCGCCCGTCGAGGGAACGCTCGACTTCCGCTCGCTCGCGGACCGCTACAAGGAGCTCGCCGGCGGTCACATCCGCAATGCGGTCCTGCGCGCGGCGTTCCTCGCCGCCGTCGAGAAGCGCGCCATCGATCAGAGCCTGCTCGAGCGCGCCGCAACGAGCGAGTACCGCGCGATGGGCAAGGTGCTCTGAAGAGTTTTCGAAGAATCGGTGTGCGGCGAGAGAATCCGACGTGAACCGGTGATGCAACCAGGGCCGCGTGGCCCTGGTAGTGACGAAGATTGTGGCGAGCGAGAAGTCTAGAGCGGCGGCGTAGCGCTGCCGGCAAGAAATCTCGAAGGGAAGCGACGAGACTTCCGCGACGAGGCCTCAGGGGAGCAGACGGGCGACGTTCTGCAGGATGTCGAAGGCGAGGCCAGTCATGAGGGAGACGCAGGTCACCTTCTCGATGCCTCGGACGAGCACGTGATCAAGGCCGAGCTGCTCCATGACGTGTGCGTCGGCGAGCTCGACCAGGCTGGCGCGAGCACGGTAGGCCCGTTTGAACTCATCCGTCCCCATCCGTGCGCGCCACTCGCGCACAGCTCGGCTCGTTGCTGGGGTCGCTTCTGCAGCATTTCCAGGAACTGCGATGAGCAACTCGACACCTCGGGCCGCAGCGTTTCTGGCTGCGTGCCTGTGCGCGTGGCATCTGGTGGATCACGGGGGTCAAACTGCCCTTGTTGGTGACGCGCACACCGACGACCGTCCTCGGGCCACCCCTCTCCGCGCCGTCGACCGCGAGCTGGATATCGTAGGCGGGTCGAAAGCCACCGTCGGGAACCTTCATCACGCGCGCCTCAGCGTCCGTCGTCGATGCGCGCGCTGGCTTGTTCCGACGGGAGGGCGGTGCCCGTTCGTCGCGCTCCTTTTGCAACACGACGACCGTCGCAATCGCCTCCTCGACGCGTTTTTGTAAAGTCCAGGCCGCAGCCTTGCGTGCCGCGTGCTGTGCCTCGGTGTGCTCCGGAAGATCGGCGTCCGCGAGCACCGCCTTGAGGTGCAACGCCGCCTGCTCTCGACACTCGAGCAGCGATTCGTGTCGACGAAACGACGGCGTCGTTGCGCACGCGCGTCCCGTCCTGGGCGACAAGATCCAACGACAGGAGCCCCTTGTGTGAAAGGCTCGCCGACACATCCGTCAGCAGCCGGTCGAACACTGCACCGTGACCGACACGAAACGACGACAGCGATTGGTGGCTCACCGCTACCTTGCCAGCGGTCCAGCAGACCGCATCCTCGCCGACAATCCGACGCGCGCTCTCCCGGGCGCTGCCGATGCCTTCCGAAATCGCATACAGCCAAAGCGTCAGCATCATGCGCGGGCGCAGCGTCGAGCGCCCCGCATTTTGCTCCACCGACGTGGAATCGAACGTGAATCCCGACAGGTCCAGCGTTCCCACCACCTGATCGATCGCCCGCGCCCGATGTGTCGACGGCAAGATCAGCTCCGGCATCTCGAACCGGATCACGACTTGTGAACGATACGGTTCGACCGTTCCGGCCCGCGGCTTGCGTGAGTCACTCATGGCCCGTTCAGATCGCGATCGATCCTCGTTGTCACCGGATTTCACCGCCGATTGTTCGACAGCTCTTCTCGCCCTGGCGCGTACGCTGTCCTCGCGCTCGTCTGCGACCTCAGGCTCCTGGCCACGGCTGTTCCTGCTTCGACGCCGCCGCGATTCCGCAGACCGCCTGCTTCTTCGCGCACGCTCCCGCAGCCCTGTACCCGAAACGCAGTTTGCTTGCCCTACGAGCGGCAGCGGCTGCGACGGTTCGCTGCACGGGGTGTGGACGATCGCCGGCACCGACGATCGCGGCGCCTACGACGGCCAGCTCGAGCTGCGCACCGATGGCATGTGTACCATCGACGCGATCTGCGTCGCGCACTACGCCACCGCCACCGTCTAGAACGGACGCGCGCTCTGGTGGGTGTGGAACGACATTGGTGTTGCGAAGGGAAGCGGGATGAAGCTCACCGAGTCGCTGCGCCGCGCCGACTTCGTGCTCAGCCGCGGCGGCATCTCGCGCACCGATGCCGATCGCACTCCGCTCGCAGTGACAGGCTCGCTCAGCGTGAGCGATGAGGCGGTCAGCGTGACGTGGTCCGTCGGCGCAGACACGATCACCGACACGCTCACCAATCGTGTGGACAGCGGACCGAAGGCCATCCTCGCTCACGACGTGACGAGCACGCCGGCGAATGACGCGCCGAGCGCCGCCACCAAGGCGAACTTCTTCTCGCTCTGAGCGATGTACCAGTCCCGGCCCGATGTGATGCCGTACGTGACCCACCCCTCGTTCCATGCCGGCGTGCTCGAACTGAAGATCGACAAGACCGATTGAGACTTCTACTGCTCGTCGAACCGGGCCCCCGCTGCGTTCATCTCGGGCACGACGCCTTTCCCGACCGAGTGACTGAGCGTCGTCTCCTTGCAGCCGCTGCAATCGCGAACCGCGCCGCTCAGGCCGCACTCCGCGTTGCCGTTGTGGTGTGGCAAGGGCGCGAGCTCGGCTGCGTGAAAGCGCGAGAAGAGATCCGCCACGTCACGCGTGGGGAGCGTGCCCGCGAAGTCCGGCGGGCCGCTCGTGATGAAGCTGCTCGAGAACCAGCCGTGCACCGTGTCGTCGCCGAGGACTTCGACGCCGCCCCCCACCCACGATGGCGATGCTGCCCGCGTAGAGCCAGAAGAAGCGCGCGCTCGGTTAGATGGGCGGCAACGCGCGCTCACACGTGACCTGGTTGCTCTCGTTGCAGGAGCAGGTCCAGCTGCCGATGGTCACCGGTGCGCCGAAGCCCGTGCCCTCGGCACACGCGAGCCGAGGGCACGCGTCGTACGTGCTCGGCTTCGGACCACAGCCCCGACCGCCGGGCTCGCAGGTCTCGCCTCGCAGCGGTAGGGTCCAGCAGGTGTGCGACGGGCACTGGTCCATGCGCATGAGGTGGTTTGGACAGACCCGGTCATCGCTCTCGCATGTCGCTCGTGCCTGAAGAAAGTCCGAGCCGCAGAAGTCGACGCACCGAGGTGCCTGGCCTGTGCAGCCGTGCGTGACCTGATTGTTCGGCGGGTGGGCGATGACCTCGTCGTCGAGACCGAGCGAGCGATCCGCGCAGCCGGCGAGGAGGAGACAGCCGAAGACGAGGCGCGGACTCATGGATCCGATCGTGAAATCCTGCCCGGGCTGCCGCGACTACGGCGTGCGCTGCGTATCCCAGAAATCGCAGTCGGCCGCGCGGACGCCTTTTGCGGCCGCGACGGGCAGGTCGAGCCGCATGCTTATGTCGCTGGCCGGATCGTAGGGGGACCACATCGGACGATTTCCTCCGTTCGGGTCGCCCGCGGCCGCAAGCGTGGTCCAGTAGCCCTGGATCGCGTCGCGCAGCGGTCTGCCGATCAGCAAGACGGGCAAGCCCTTCAGCGCATTGCCGAAGACGAACGGCAGCTCGGCGCCGTGGAACGATCCGAGATCGAGGATGATGTCGAAGAACGCGCGCGCGAAGTAGTAGCGGTACGCGCGCCGCCCCGCAGCACCGTGGTAGCGCGCGATGCGTCGCGCGTCGCAGACGAAGATGTCGCCGAGGATGTGGTTCGCGGTGCCCTTCGCCGACGACGTTATCGGGTAGTGCGCGATCGTGGCTTCGACGGTGGCGGGCGGGAACAGCTCGCCGAGGAGGCTACGCAGATCGGCCTCCGTGTTGATCGAGTCGTTCTCCGCGAAGAACAAGGTGCCCTCGTCGGCGTTCGAGCCGACGATGATAGGCACGTCGGCGCTATCGCCGTGAGCGAGCAACGTGAGCGGCTGATCCGGCAACACATCCCCGTCGACGACCGGCCCCCAGTCGACGCCGGGACCGTAGATGATGTGCGTCTTCAACGGGAGCGCCTTGATGACCTCGTCACTGGTGTGCGCGCGCATGCAAGAGAGCACGCTCGCATCGTCACCGGAGCAACCGAGCGCGGTCGCGAGCTGCTCGCCCTGCGCTTCGGACTTCGCGCGATCGGGGAACGGATAGGCGGTGCACGGTGGGCTTTCCATGATCGCCGACGTGAACAGGCCCTTGCTCCCCGGCGAGAGCGTGTGGACGCAGACGGAGCCAGCGCCCGCCGACTCGCCGAAGATCGTGATGCGGGACGCATCGCCGCCGAGCTCGGAGATGTTGCGGTGCACCCAGCGCATGACCTCGCGCTGATCGAGGAGGCCGTAGTTGCCGGAGCTCGGGTGCGCGGGATCTTCCGATGCGAGCGCTTTGTGCGACGCGAAGCCGAGCGGACCGAGGCGGTAGCTCGCGACGACGACGATCACGTGGCCGGCCTTGGAGAGCTTGCGTCCGTCGAACTCGGGTTCGGCGGCGCCGCCGATCACGTAGGCGCCGCCGGGAAAGTAGATCATGACCGGGGACGGACCCGGCTGCCGCGGCAACCAGACGTTGAGGTAGAGGCAGTCTTCCGACGAGGTTGAATCGATCGTGCTCTCGCCGAGCTTACGCTGCGAGCAGATCGGCCCGGAGGCGAGTGCGTCGCGCCCCGTCGGATAGCTCACGTTCTTCACTGGTGGCTTCCAGCGCAGCGCGCCTGTGGGCGGCTCCGCGTAGGGGATGCCTTTGAATACCTCCGTGTCGGTGTACGCGAGGCCGTGGAGGAGACCGTCGGGCAAGATGCGATCGACAGGGGTCGAGCTCTCCGTGCAGGCTGAGAGGCAGGCGAGGAACAGGAACGAGACGACGTTGAACGCGTTCAGGGATCTCATGGCCGCTACGATATCCCGGATCCAGTGACGCGTCGCTCCTCGTATGAGTCGCTACTGTGCTGGTCGCCGTCGCCATGGAGCCGTCGGTCATCGTCTCCTGCTCGAACGAAGAGGCAATGTCCCCGAGCTCGCCGTACTGCACCGCTTCCTCGGCGACGAACTCGATATCCACGTCGACTTCGTCGAGAACGTCGACAGGGTGCGCACGGGGGAAAGATTGGTGACCGTGTCGCGCCTCGGATCGATTTTCAGACGAAGGCGAGCTGACGAAATAGGAGCTACCGACAGCGGCTGTTGTGGTTCTCGCCGTGACAGCTCCCCGTGCACCGCTTGTTTGCCGCGCCGCAGGTCATCGCCGCCGCGGTGCCGGCGAGCTTCACGTTAGCCTTGCCGAGGAGGTGGAGCGTCTCGTCGCCGAGCGCGCCGGCGTTCACGGCGACAGTGCCGTTGTGGCATGTCGTGCAGTCGGTCGAGCCGCCGAGGTGCGAGCGGTGACCGCTGCTCATCGATTCCGCAGCCCGCCTGCTTCTTCGCGAACTCTCCCGCAGCCCTGTACCCGAAACGCAGGTTATTCACCCCGCGAGCGGCATGCAGTCCGACTACGGCGTCTACAAGCGCGAGCTCATCGCGC
>JAYTLP010000046.1:0-2852 GCA_043729375.1 Myxococcales bacterium | reverse complement strand
ACCGAGGCGCTGTGTGACACGATAGGTGGCGCGCTCGAGTCCCTTCAGGACATGACGAGGCTCGTCGAGGCGCTCCTCGCGCAGGCGCAGGCCGATGCGGGCTCTCTGCCCATTGCCAGCCGCACGCTCGAGCTCGCCGCGACCGTGAAGCGCGCGGTCGAGCCGTACGATCCGATGGCGACGCTCCGCTACGAGCTCGACGAGGTGACAGCGCACGCGGATCCGCTGTGGATCGCCCGCATCGTCGCCAACCTCGTCGACAATGCCGTCAAGCACGTGCCTGCCGATGGCGAGATTCGCGTGCGCGTCCAGCGCAAGGACGGCAGGCCGCAGGTCGAGGTCGAGAACGACGGGCCCGCCGTTCCGGCCGGCGATCGCGAGCGCATCTTCGAGCGCTTCTACCGGGGTGAGGCGGCGCGCGCGAGCGGCCGTGGCTTCGGCCTCGGGCTGTCGCTGGCCCGTGAGATCGCACGGGCGCTCGGCGGCGAGCTCACGCTGCGCGAGGGAGCGCCGACCTGCTTCGTGCTGACGCTGCGCGCCTGACCGCTCAGCGGTCGAGCCCGACGACCCGACGCGTCGCCCCGTGCTGCACCCAGTGGACGCGCAGCTTCGGGCCGAAGCGCTTGTCGCCGACCCGCCGCACGCGCAGCGTGACCACGTGGTACCCGTCGCGCGACCCCGGGCAGGTAGGCGCGCGCGAGCTTCTCGCGGCGCTGCCACAGCACCTCGAAGAGGCGCTGCTCGACCTCCGGGCGATAGCGACCCACCCGGATCGCGGCGCGCAGCTCGTCCGGCGAGAACGCGAGCACGCGCTTGATGCCCCAGTACAGGTCGCGCGCCGTGGCTCTCGAGAAAGCGGGGCTGCTCCACAGCGGCGACCAGCCCTTCGGGTCGAAGTGCTCGGCCTCGAAGCGAGGACGCGCTCGAAGTCGAAGTAGGACTCGTAGCTCATCCACGACGCGAGTGGCCCGACCGCGTAGTTGCCGAAGGACCCGCCGACGTCCTGCTGGTAATGGACGACGTGCCCGCGGCCGGGCTCGCCGACGTACGCGTCGAGGATGTTGGCCTCGATGGTATCGACGTTGTTGATCCATGCCGACACGACCGCATAGCCGCGCAGGTCGCGCCGGTCCTCGTGGGACACGCGATCGTTGGGGTCGTCGCGGCGCCTCCCGACGTACGAGTAGGGACCGACGTGAAAGCTGCCGCAGAAATGCGCGAAATCGGTGTCGAAGCCAGCGGGCATCTTCGGCAACCGACTGTGACAATTTACGACAGTGTCGCAACGTGGTCAGCAGGCCAGGGCGGAAAGCCATGAGAGGTCGTCGCATGGGCTGGCACGCAGGCTGCTGGGTGACGCGGAATGCCTCCGAACTCGGCCCCGCCGCGCCTCTTCGACCGTGCGCTCCGCCTCTTCGGTGACGTGAGGCCGGGCGAAGGCGCACGGCTGCTCGTCTTTGCTGTGAACCTGTTCTTCCTGCTGCTCGCCTACTACCTCCTCAAGACGGTTCGCGAGCCGCTCGTGCTCGCAGCGGCCGGTGGCGGCGCCGAGATGAAGAGCTACGCCGGCGCTGCCCAGGCGATTGCGCTCATCGGTGTGGCGTCCGGCTTCGGCTGGCTCGCGTCGCACCTGCACCGCATGACGCTGCTCACGGTGGTCAGCCTCTTCTTCGCGTCGAACCTGGTCCTGTTCTACATCGTGTTCCGCGCGCTGCCCGGCGCCGCGCTCGCGCTCGGCATCGGCTTCTATGTCTGGGTCGGCTGCTTCAGCGTGATGGTCGTCTCGCAGTTCTGGGCCTTCGCGAACGAGATGCACACGAAGAAGCAGGGTGAGCGCCTCTTCGGCATCATCGCCGCCGGTAGCGCCATCGGTTCCGTCGTCGGCGCGAAGATCGCCAAGCCGCTCTTCAAGGCGCTCGGGCCGTACCCGCTCATGCTCATCGCGGCCGGCATCCTGCTCGTCTGCCTGGGCCTGACCTACGTCGCATTCCACATGTCGCACGGCGAGAAGGTCAACGACCCCGAGTCGGACCACGACAAGCCGCTCGACAAGAAAGGCGGCTTCGCGCTCATCTTCCACGACAAGTACCTGCTGTTCGTGGGGCTGCTCTCGGTGTTCAAGAACCTGGTCAACTCCACCGGCGAGTACATCCTCGATCGCCGGCTCCTCGAGGTCGCGACCCAGAAGGTCGGCGAAGACCAGACGGCGCGCACCGCGTTCATCGCGGCGTTCAAGTCCGACTACTTCACGTACACGAACACGGCGGTGCTCGTGCTCCAGCTCTTCGCCGTGTCTCGCCTCGTGAAGTACATCGGCGTGCGGCGCTCGCTCTTCATCTTGCCGATCGTCGCGCTCAGCGGATACAGCGCGATGGCGTTCTTGCCGATCATGACCGTCATCCTCATCGCGAAGGTGTGCGAGAACAGCACCGACTACTCGCTGGAGAAGACCGCCGAGCAGATGCTCTACCTCGTGACCTCGAAGGAAGCGAAGTACAAGGCGAAGACCATCACCGACACGTTCTTCGTTCGGCTGGGCGACGTCGCGAGCGCCGGCGTCGTGTGGGTCGGCACCCAGCTGAAGCTCTCGACGGTGGGTTTCATCTCCGCGAACATCGGCCTCATCGCCTTCTGGATCGTCGTCGTGGTCGTCCTCGGGCGCCTCCATGCGAAGAAGGAAGCCGACCACCCGGAGCATGCGGTGCCCGACGGTGCGGTCGCCGCCTGACGCGGGTGTGACGGGTGAACCACCGTGGCGCTTTGCGCCCCCTGGCGACGGAACGCAGCGTTACGGCGCTTGAAGGCTGGCACGTTGGCTGCTACGAGACGCCCAGATGTCACCGCCCCCCGCC